>JACPAK010000008.1 GCA_016180845.1 Deltaproteobacteria bacterium | reverse complement strand
CCTTAATTTTTCCAGTTCTGCCTTTTCTTTCTTGATCTTATCCGCCAATTGTTTGGCCTCTTGATCTTGTTTCTTCAGTTCCTCTCTCTCCTTCTGATATGCCAGTTCCTTTTCAAGCTTGTGCTTTTCTCGCTTCAAGGCCGCTAGTTCCTTTTCCCTCCGTTTTTGCTCGAGCGCCTCCTGTTTTATCTCTTCTTCTCTCTGGCGTGCTAAAGCCTTTTCGATCTTTTCCCCTTCCTTTTTCCAAACTGGGGAAAAACTGATGGTGATGAGTCCCCGAATACGGGGATTACCGATCGCATTATTCCAGGCGCCACCAACGCCGGCATTGGCCGTCAGTCCCGAACGAAATTCCTTTTGCAATCCCGTCGTGAATTCAACCGGAGCGGTGACGATCTGGACCTGATTTGGCTCCAGATGTCCGCGGATCTCCCCGAGAACGGAAAGCATCGGGTCAAAAAACCCGAACGGGATCTTGATGCCGGAGCCATAGGTGATCTGGTCATCGAAATTGATTCCCAGCACATTTTTTTGTTGAGGGAATCTCATGCCGATATTGGCGGCGAGGCTGAAGAGCGCAAGATCTTTGCCGACGATTCCTTCGAGACCGGGGACCATATGGCTTGTCCCGAGGAATTTTGATTCATTTCCGGTCGGAAAACTGTTTGTAAAGAGCAGCGCGACTCCAGGCGCCTTCTCGGTCTCTGTGAGGAGATTGAATTTCATCCCCATCCGGAGATCACCTACGGAACGGGTGGTAAAGGGGGCCAGGGTATTGAAATCAGCCTCCCGCGCATAGAGATGAAACGGGGTTTCCATGCTGAAGGTCATGGAATCGTTGATGCCGAGTGAGGCGGTCAGCGTGGTTGTAAAAATCTTGTCGACCAGATCAACAGGCGTGTTGTTGATTCCCAGCAGAAACAGGTGATTGCCGGCGAAGCTTTGACTGATTCTGAAATAAGTCTGACCTGCCTTCATCAGCCGGGGACCGTTCACACCGAAATAACCGGAGGGGTCGATCGAGGGATGGAAAAATTCGAGATTGGTTCCGGAGACAGAGGTGTTTTGGCTACGGAGACTCTGCGAAGGGATCAGAAGGAGTCCCGTGATCGACAAAAAGGCGATGGCCAACCTGAGGTTACGTCTTGTCATTGGCTTGTAAATTCCCCCCTTGTTTTTCTGCATCCGGAGCCGGTTTGAAACGGGCAATCAGGGCCTGCAGTGTCTCCCCGACTTTTTGAAAATCCTTGCTCTTGTCGAAGAAAAAATCGGCCCCGGCAGCAAGGCAGCGTTTTCGAAACGGCGCCTCCGGATAATTTGTCAAAATCATCGCGATCAGGTCGGGCTGCAATTTCTTGACCAGTTCTAATACGAGGATCCCGCTGGCACCCGGCATACAGATATCCAGAATAGCAACGTCACAGGTTTGTTTGAGCAGCCACTGAAGGGCCTCTTTCGAATCTTTCGCCTCCCCTGTGAGGTCACAGCCGGGGATTGTCGAAATGATACTCTTCAAAAGATCCCTCATCAGTGAGGAATCGTCTGCAATGAAGACACGCATAAAGGCCCCCTCTTCTGCTTTCATTGAACCATAAGTAAAATCATGGAGGTATCGGTACACTCTGATTCTTCTGTAGGTATTTGTCTTACAGCGCCGTCAGGCGATACGATTTTCCATGCCAAATCTGATCAGATCGGCTGTCGTCTTCAGGCGGGTCTTCTCCAGGATACGACTTCGGTAGGTGCTGATCGTCTTCACGCTTAAATGGAGGGTATTGGCGATCTCGCTGACTGTCTTGCCGAGCGTGATGAATCTCAAGACCTCAAATTCACGATCCGAAAGATTTTCATACGGGGCGGTTTTCCATTTTTCCCCTCCCAGTTCGAAGGCAAGCTGACTGGCCAGATTATCTCCGATATACTTGCCACCCAAAAGGATCTTGTTGATGGCAGATAGAATCTGATCAGGATGACTGTCTTTGGTGAGATATCCGGCCCCGCCGGACTTGAGAGTCCGCAAGGCATATTGTTCCTCCGGAAAAATGCTCAGAATGAGCACGGGGAGTTTTGGGTTCCACTTCCGGATCTGCTTCAACATCTCCAGACCATTTCCATCAGGGAGTGAGATGTCCAGGATCAGGATGTCCAGAGGGTTATTTTGGATAAAATCGAACGTCGCTTGTGCTGTTTCGGCCTCATAGATCTCCCCGATTTCCGGTGCCTGATGGAGGATCTGTCTCAGACCCTGGCGCACAACGGCGTGATCATCGGCAATCAAAACCCGGATGCGTGACATAACGCTTCCTCCGATTGACGATACGGGATTTTGAGGACGACCTTTGTCCCGTGTTGTCCTTTCCCCTTTTCGAATGTCATCTCCCCATCCATATACAAGGCCCGCTCCCTCATCCCCAAAATTCCCAGAGAGTTCGGATCCTGAATCTGGTCCTCTGTGATTCCCTTGCCATTGTCACTGACCTCGAGGACAACAAACCGTTTCTCCATGGAGAGTCGAACTTCCACCTTGGTTGCCTGCGAATGCCTCGTGATATTGGTCATGATTTCCTGAAAAATCCTGAAGATGGCGATTGTGTGGTTACGATCCGGTACGATCTCACGGGCCAATGAATGAAAACAGAAGATCCCGGTCCTCTTCTGGAATTCCTCCGTTTCCCATTCAATCGCCTCGGCAAGCCCCAGATGGTCGAGCAGGCTCGGCCTCAATTCGGATGCGATTTTTCTGACCGACTGGATGGTTTGGTCGATCAATTGGGACATGGAATGCAGATGACCGTAGGTCTCCTGGGAGACAGCCTGGCTATTCGTCGGTGCCAGAGATTTGTCGAGTTGATAGAGGTACATCTTGATCGCCGTGAGCTCCTGTCCCAATTCATCGTGGATCTCTCGTGCGAGGGATGTCCTTTCATCTTCCCGGATCGATTGAAGATGTTCTGTGAGGTTTCTCAACTGTTTTGTCCTTTCCACCACGCGTCTTTCGAGCTCATTGTTGATCTGATGCAGCGATTGTCGAACCCGGTTTCGTTCAATGGAGAAAAGGATCGAAAACATGAGACGCTCGGGGTGACATTCCCATTTCACGAAATAATCCTGTGCCCCTTCATGCATTTCCAAAAGCGCTTGTGCCGTGTCTTGGGACTCCGCGAGGACAATAATCGGGGTGTTGATCGCCTGTTTCTGGACCTGGTGAAAGAGATGGATTCCGCTCCCGTTTCCATTCTGGAATTCGTTGTCCAGCAGGATGACATCGAATTTCACCTTTCCCAAAAGACGGTACGCCTGCGGCAAGGAAAAAGCGCCGACCACCTCAAACGTCGGGATTACTGGCTTTTTTTCGGAAAGCACGCTTTTCACATGCTGGAAATAGCTGATATCCCGATTCATCATCAGTACATGAATGGGGTGTCCTTCTTCTTCCATAGATGAGGTGATTGTAGGTCTTTGTCTGGCAATCAATATGACTTTTGAGGTATTTTTTCATGACTTTTGTCAGGTGACAAAAGTCATGAAAATCGGTGTCTAAAGTCATAGGTATTTATGCAAATCTATGAAAAGGTCGAGTCGTCCGGGAGGTATTTATTATGGGCTTTACCGGTTTGGGTGTTTTTGATTCGACGATTCAAAAGGCCAATATCTGGCTCAAGGATATCGGGCAGCTTCTGCATTGGGAAGATCGACATCATGCGTATGTAGCACTGAGGGCAGTCCTCCATGCCTTACGCGACCATTTGACACTCGAAGAGACGGTCCAACTTGCAGATCAATTGCCGATGTTGATCCGTGGGCTTTATTTTGAGGGATGGCGTCCTTCTCACCATTTTTCACGATTGAGAAAGAGGGAGGATTTTTTGAGGAATGTACGGGCCCATCTTAATTTTCTTCATGAGAAACCCGAGGTTGAGATCGAGGATATCGTGCATGTGATCTTTTGGGTTTTAAGTAAGCATGTTTCGTTCGGAGAGATAGAAGGGGTCAGGCAGGTTTTGCCCAAGGAGATTCGTGGATTATGGCGACCCTTTCCGCCGGGATCGGCCCACCAATTTCTACCTTTGACGGGGATGCCATAAAGGATTAAAAATAAGGCCAGAGGTAGACTCTCATTCTGAACTACAGGTTAAAATATCTTTGCCTCCTCGCTATCCTGATAGGATTTTCGTTTACGGGGCACTTCTGGGTGATCGCGCTTGTTTCTTTTTTAGTCCTGGTGGGGATGGAGCTTTTTGTTTTCGGTCCCCTCGTTCGTCAGTGGCAACGTCACCAGCATGATTTTCAACAAAATCAGGAAAAGCTAAAAGAAAAATTTCATGATGGGTTGGGCCAGCAGCTTACCGCGATCTCGCTTTATGCAAAACTGCTTGCCGACAGACTGAAAAACCGGTCAGCGGAAGAGGCGGGGGATGCCCTTAAGCTTAGCCTATTGAGCGATCAGGCCCTTCAAGAGACAAGTCGTCTTATGAGGGCCTCGCTGGTGTCTTCCGAACCCGAAGTAAAAGGTGAGTTGTGACGGGAAAAGATCAGAAGTTTCGGATATTGATTATTGATGATCACCCGATTGTCAGGGAAGGGCTGATACAGCTCATCAATCGCGAGCCGGATCTGGTCGCCTGTGGAGAGGCTGGAAATTTTGACGAGGCTTTGAGACTGGCTGGTTCGTTACTCCCCGATCTCGCGCTCGTGGACCTTTCTCTGAATGGCCAGGATGGAGTTGAACTCATCAAGGAACTTGTTCATCGGCATCCGAAGCTTTCCGTGTTGGTGCTTTCAATGCTTGATGAATCTCTTTATGCGGAACGGGTTTTAAAGGCTGGGGCAAGGGGGTATGTGATGAAGCGGGAGCTTACTGATAAACTTTTTTATGCCATTCGGGAGATCCTCAAAGGGAATATTTATGTGAGCGAGAGGGAGACGACGACGATTATTAATGAATTTTTGAATGGGGTACCACATCAATCTCCGCCGATGATCTTGAGCGACCGCGAGCTTACCGTTTTTCGTCTGATTGGTCAGGGGTATTCGACGAGTCAGATCGCAGCGACGCTTCATTTAAGTGTGAAGACTGTGGAGACCCACAAGATGCATATCAAGGGGAAGCTGAATATTTCGGATGCCTCTCACCTGGCGCAGTATGCGGTGAAGTGGCTCGATGCCGAAGTCAAGGAATGAGGGGATCAGGGTTCCCCTGATGCCAGAATCAACTCTTCCCCAATAGACTATCAGAGGATCCATATTTAGAATATCTTCGCTATGTCTCTTTCGCTTGCAGCCTCTTCTCCCGTTTCATCGGACGGTATCTATGCGCCGGCCACGTTGGCCGGCCGATTTATTGTTGCCTCTCAGGGTCACGCGCATCAGCGGCTCTATAAAAGAAGGCAGGTGCTTTATTATGAAGAATCTCCAGCGGTCGGTATTTATTTGGTCCAGACAGGAAGGGTGAAGCTCTATAAGGTGAGCCCCGAAGGGAAACAGCATATTCTCAAACTGGCAGAAAGAGGGGATGTTGTTGCCTTGGAATCGATATTAGCGAGTGATTCCTATACAACAACCGCGGAGATGATCGAGGAGGGGACTGTCTGGTTTCTGGATAGGGAGACCGCTCTGGATCTGATAGCACGGGAGCCTCAGATGGCACTGGAGATCATGGGAACCCTATCGCAGGAGCTGATCAAAGATGCCGAAGAACGGCTCGATCTGGCCCAGAGTTCTGTCAGGGAAAGATTGGCGCGTCTCCTCACGACACTTTCTCAACATCACGGCATTTCAGAAAAGAGGGGGATTCGTATCAACGTGTCCCTTTCACGTGAAGAGATGGCGGAGATGATCGGCACCGCATCAGAAACGACGATGAGGCTTCTTAAGGAGTTTCGCGAGGATCAAGTTGTGGAGGTACGCGGTCGGCAGATTATTGTCCTTGATAGTTCGCATTTCAACTTTTGGTGGGCACGAACGTGCCCGCTAAAAGTTAGAAATACTTATGGTTTATCAATAAAAATGTACTAACCAAAAGTTGATCAACCATAAAATCTAATAACAATCATAATCTTCACTGAGAGATGTCATAGTCGCTCACGATTTTCTGCATTAGAAAGGGGGCATGAAACTAGGAAACCGTGGGACTCATTACAGCGTTGAGACGATCCTGAAAGAGTTTCTGAGCCGGGTAGCGGAGGCCTCTTATCAGGTTGCTTTGAGATTGGGGTTTCGGGGATCTTTCGTAACCTTTTTATCTGACTTGCAGGAGGCCCTGGAAAAGGTCCTGGAGGAGGACAAGGGGTTCAGGAAGACTCAACTCAGAAAACAACAGGCGCATATGAGGACGATGGCTCATTAAACTAAACCCAAACATAAGGAGGTGTTTTATGGAGACCAAACATCCAGCAATACAACCCTCAAGGTTGCCAGGGAGGGGGATCTGGTCTGTTCATGAGGCGATCGATCGGCTCTTTGACAACCTGATGCGTGGTTTTGAGATAGAGCCTTTGGAACCCTGGCGAGTGGGAATGGAGGGGCTTGTCTCAGTTGACGTCTCTGAAACAGATCGTGAGGTGGTTATTGCCGCAGATCTGCCTGGGATGGATAAGGAGGACTTGGACGTGACTGTGACGAGAGATCGGCTGATTATCAAAGGAGAGAAGAAGGAGGAAAGGGAAGAAAAAAATAAGGGGTATTTTCGGAAGGAACGCTTTTTCGGCACCGTCTACAGGGAGATCCCGTTGCCATGCGAGGTGTTGACGGATAAGGCGGGTGCGGAATTCAAGAAGGGTGTCTTGTATATTTCTCTGCCGAAATCATCGGAGGTATTGCGGGAGACGCGCAGGATTCCGATCAAGGCCGCTGCTTAGCAAGGTGGTTGTTAGACCTGAGCGACATCACGCAGTGTTGCTGTCACGCCGAGGCGGTGGAGCGTTGAAAAAAGTCTCGAGTCAAACGCGAGAACCTGATGCCAGGAGAAGGGAAAAATATCCTCCCTGAACGATCCTCTGACGAGTGTCGCCAATTTTTTGGAGTCAAGCAATGTAGAACAGACGACAGGGAGTTCGTTTAATATTCTCAGAGGGAGGATGCCGTCGGTCACAAGGGTGATGAGCGCCGAAATGCGGTGATGACCATTGCTTAAGATGTAAAGGCCATTCGTTGTTGGGCCAAAGACGCATGGTAGCTGTTCTTCCCACCCCAATGACGTGATGACACCACGAAGCATTTGCGCTGATGGACATGACCCAACCTTCCATCCCGAATTGAGGAGTCGACAGACAATCATCGCTCGTATTTCATTGAGATTGTTTAGATACGATCTTTCATCGCTAGCGCCCCGACCTCTGATGCCTGCTGTGAGAGGATGAAAAGGGACAACACGTTTCAACGGCAGAGTTATTTCGGGCAAGTAATCATCTTCGTTATAACGCCTTCCCAAGCGACCCATTTCCCTCCGACAGGCAGCGTCATCCGCATGAAAGAGTCGTCTGTTTAAACGGTAATGCCAAGCTCGAAAAGCGGGGGGATAGGAGCGATCGGCGGTCAGGGTTCGGAGACCAATGAGATTGGAATGTGCCCTCAGCCGCTTCTCTAACGCAGAATGCAATTCTTCCAGACGCCTTCCACGGTTTCTTGGGATCTCGATGAGGAGCCCTTCGATCTCCCGCCGGAGTCTCCTTGCGTCATCACTGTCGTGGATCTGTGGTGGGGCTGGTCTCTCAAAACGCTTTGTAGGGTGTATCCTGCGATGATGATGGTGAGTCGGAGGTCTCATCGTGGCGACATGAAATCTCCGATGTGGAAATCCGGGCCAGTCGACTCCACGAACAAGCTGTGGTGAGCGGGCAAATCGGAAAAGGGCCCAGCCGATGAGCCCTATCGCGCCGACTCCCAAAATAGGTTGCAGGAGATTTTTAAATTGAAATTCTGGTATTGGGTTGGGGTCTGCGGGGCTTTGCTCATTGAGTGGATAAAAATTCTCACCAGAAAGTCTTTTCAGAATAGCCGAGAGAGGCATATCACTGAAAATTATCGGTTTTTCAGTGGTTTTGTTGCTTTTAAAAATCGTTCTGTGATTTGAGGGAGCAAGAACCTCCTTGGATTTTAGTCCCAACTCTGGCAGTATAGGTGCAAAGAGATCCTTGACATGAGGAGAATCAGAGAATGAGAGACTTGGCGTCACACAGAAAGGGTTGGGAAGTTGCCGAACGTGTTCGATTCAATGATCTGGGGCGTCTTTCCCCTCAGGAGTCTCTCGCTCAATTTCGTCGTCTCTTCTCCGAGTTCTCACCACTGCTTGAGAAAACAGAGAAACTCTTTCATCCTGAGCGGGAAACCTATTTGGCCCAGTTTCAGAAACGGTTGCAACATCTGTCTCATTGGCTAAACAACAAGAAATGAAGGATCTCCTCCAAAGTGCGAACCAAATACAAAAATATCTTTCTCGATCTGGAATTCGATCAGCCGCCATTGGAGGTCTCGCAGTTGCCATCTGGGGTGATCCCCGGTTGACGAGAGATGTGGATCTCAAGATCTTGCTCAAAAGAGAAGAGGCACACAGCCTCGTCAAGCTGCTAAAACCAACTTATCTCTGTCTTTCTGATGATCCGGAGAAAACACTCCGAGAAGTCGGGTTTCTTTTTATCAGGGAATCCGATGGACCTCGCATTGATCTGTTGCTCGCCGATACCTCTTTTGATGAGAAGGCGATTCAAAGGGCACGTTCGATCAAGATTGAAGCGAATCTTTCACTAACCGTCTGTACCGCTGAGGACTTGATCATCTACAAGATGATTTCAACGAGGGCCCGTGACAGGGAGGATGCCAGAGGCATTATTATTCGACAGGGGAATCAGCTCGATGACTCGTATATCCTTGAATGGCTCGGCCAGTTCGAAAAGGCTTTGGATGATTCAACGCTTATCAGTAATTATAAATCATTTCGGTCCATTTTATCCACATAACAATACCCCAAAATTTTGAGACTTGAAATCGGCTATGTTCGAAAACTCAATCAACAACCTCTCTCATTTTTAGCCGATAATTTCTCTTGATGGCTGGAATTGATTCCATAAGGGGAGAGACCAGGGCTATTGGGCCTGCTGATAACCTTGGAGACCCTTCTGAACAGGTAATCCCACCTCGTGGGGGGGATACATTTGTCCTCGTCTCAAGGTCCCCCGCTCCCTGGGCACCGGTTCAGGCTGGATTTGCACTTCCCTTAACCCTTCTGCTCCTACTCGGCGGTGGGTTGATCCTCCGTGCGACCCCTTTTGGATCACGACTTGCCGGTCGATTGCGAACGCTCCGGGGAGTGGAGACGGAAGTCGATCAACTCTTGGGCTACACCCAGCCGATTTTTTCGGATGGGATAGGGAGATTGTTGGAGCGGGTTAATCATTGGGGGCAGAGACGGGTTCGTCGCATGTCACAGGAGTTTGGATTGGGATTCGATGTTACGGTCAGACGGCTTTTGTATCGTGGTGAAAGGTTAGAGACAGCACCGCGAACCTCTCCGGCAGTTCATGAGGCGATGAAAAAACTTATTCATCATTCAGGAGGATGGGCGTCAGATAGCCGAGGGATTGCATTTGGTATTGACTGTAACCGTTTTCAACGAACCGAGCCTGTTGTGAGGGAGGCAAAGAGATTAATGAGAGACCCGCACGGTCGTTTGAGAGTTGTCTATTTTGTCTTAATCGATGAGGGGGAGTACTACTGCCGTCCCGCCGGCCAAAAGGCCTGGATTCTTTCGAGAGCGGGACTCCTGGATGTCGTTGGTCTTTTTAGAAGCATTGAACGGATGCCGAACGTAACAGCTGCGGAGAAGAGCCGCTGTGCTCAGATCTATTCGGATATCCATTGGCTTGCGACAAGGATCTCTTAATTCGTATCTGCCTCAAACTCGTAGGTTCCAATGACCGTTTCACCGGTGGCAATCCGGTCACCTAAACTGCGTCCCTTGATCTGAAATTCGTCGATCTGCTCATCCCCCTCGAAGTAACCGCGACTCTGACTGTTACTAATAAAGAGCCGGGTTGGGCTGAAAGTGACAGCAGCATATGAGGCACTCGAGGCGGATACAGTGCCGGAGACGGAAAATGCGGTGCCGCCACTCACAGAGGTACGACTCGCCTGATCGATTCGCAGGGCACTCGTATCGAGTGTGCAAGGCTCTCTCTCCGCGAGTTCATTCTTGACACGGCAGTTGGCGTTATCGACCTCGACAGAGCCGGTTTCCCGGAGCGTAACCACTCCGTCTCCTTCCCAATCAAGCTCTGCCGTTCCGCTCTCAATCCAGGCGTTGCTGGCGGTATCCCATTCGGTCAGGGTCTTCCCGTGGTCTTTTAGAATAACATGGCAACCAGAACTCCCCGCTTGCGGGAAGGCGGCCATCGATCCGGCGATCATGCGCGTCAAGGCATACGCCTCGACCGGCTCCATCCGGTCCAGATCCGAGATATCCCGGATCAGATACGCCTCGCGTACGAAACGTTCGGGTGTGGCAAAGAGATAGACATTGTTCACGAATGACATTGTCGGATAGAGGCCCCTCCAGCTCGCGTTGGAATAAGGGGCACAGGAGCTTCTTGTGGTGTCACACATCGGATTCAAGGCGCTGACGTAGAGCGGGTTTGCATAATCAATGGCTGCATAATCACTCGGATTGATCGTGACCTTGACCCGTTGAAAGTTGGAATCTCGATACGGTTTGCCACTCACGATATCGATGACCCAGGCGAAACTGACAAAACCCCCGCTGCGCCACTCCATCATAAGTCCATAACGACCGGATGGATTCCGTGCCAGTGTGGTTCCATCGAAATCAAATCGAAGCGGGCTCACAAGGCATGAAGTGGTTGGAAGACTGTCATAACAGGAGGCTGGAAGTGTCTGTAGCTCTGCCGCCATATTGACTTCCCAACCGCCGGAGGGGTTGTATCCGGTATGGAATCGATAAGATTGAAAATCGGCGAGCTCCATATCGTCGTCTTCGTCGTCGTCATCATCATCGTCTTCTCTCCCTCTCAGTTGGTTGATGAAGGTGGACAGGAAGGCCTGGAGATCTGTCACTGTCAATGATTGATCGGTGACTACCCCCTCGTCGTCTTCACAATAACCGGAATGGCCTAAACGCGAAAAGAGATAGTTATGGAGTGAACTCAAGGTATAGAGTCGATTGAGGCGATCGGCATCGACAAGGGCCGAGACGAGACCTGATTCAGTGGCGAGTATCCGAAAGGAGCTCGGAATATTGTCAGGGGTAAAAAGAGGATTATTATAGTCTGTGTAGGTATAGAGCCTGTGCCAAACCAAACATCCGGTGAGGCCAATCACAGAGGCATCGGTTCCAACCGCATCATGGATCAGGTCATCGATTTTGTTCGGTGTGCAGGCCTCGATCACCTGACCTTCACCGATCCGTTCGACAAGGACCGGTTGACCCATCGTGAGCAGGGTCTGCATCATTCGTTTGGCCCGGTGAACGGAGGCGAGCCGGACGGCGGAAAGTGTTTCCGCCTCTTCCTCCTCTTCCGACGCCTCTTCATACGCCTCGAGGGAGGTCAGAAAATCGACAAGGGATCGTCGGACGGTTGCTCCGGCATCTTCGTTCGCATCCAGTTTTGCCATCGCCTCAGCAATGAGGTCGGTCCCTCCTCGCATCGAAGTTCCCGCGAGTGCCTTGGCGATCTCGGTTGTTTGAGGTGTCAGCGTTACTTTTTCAGTTCCGATATCAAAGAGTGCCGACGAATCACCGCAACTCACAATCGCGGAGTCCTCATGTCCGACGGTATATTGAAGTCCACTCGCCGCACCTGAGCCCAACACCGCATTTTTTGCGCCATAAACAGTACAGATTTCGACGGAAGTCCCTTCGACGATTAACGTAAAAGGATCGGGGGCAATCGTCTCTTCCTCAATTTCGGTGGAAGTGGGTGTTTCATCGGATGTTGTATTGCAAGACGAAAGGCCGATCAGAAAAAATGCGACAAACAAGAAAGATAATCTACCCCTTGATGCCATAGCGATCTGAAGTATCTCACAGCTAAGTTTAGCGGGAAAGAAAAAAGTTATTTTTTGAAGGATTCTGTTTCGAGTTGGAAATGCGGGAGCAAGATCGGTTGCTTCATGAAGGTCCAGTAGTGGAGGTTTTTCACTCGATGATCGAGAACGAAAAATCCTGCGATCAGTGAAATGAAACAACTCCCGGCATAACCGAAGCCATAGGCAGGGAGACCGATTTTTAGTGTCAGCGCTGTCAAGAGGGCATTGCAGACCAAAAAGAAAAGGGTCAGGAGACAGCACTCCTTCTGGGCATCGAAATAAAAGAGGATCGTGAGGACCATGAGGAATCCCATTTGAAGGAAGGCGCCGAGGATTGCGATCCGCAAGACCCCCATCTGGGCCGGGTTTAACTGAAACGCCTCGGCGATCTGATAGAGAAAAAGGATGATCACCCCACTCAGGAGTCCCTGAAACAGCACATATTTTTGAAACTGACGCGTGAGGATGAGACGGACCCCTTCCAGTTTTTCCTGGAGTTGGGTGAGTGGCTCCCGACGACGGACCGCCTCATAATAGGCCCGAAAGTGTCGTGCAAACGAGGTCTCCATCTGGACGAGGAAAAAGGCCATCGAGGGGACGATCGTCATGAAGGCCAGAAACATCGGGAGGTCATAATCGAGGAAGACATAGAGGTGTTCTCCCAGCTTGTCTCCGTGAGGGCTAAACCAGAAAATAAACTTATCGATCCAGACCGCTATGTAATAGAGCAAACCGACCCAGGTCAGATACGGATATTTCTTCATATGGGAGAGAAAGCTGAAGTCGTGAGACTTCTGATATCCGAACTCACGAAAAATCCGGGCACTTAAGAGAAAAAAGATGGTGGCCTGACCAATCATAAAACCTGACAGGTAACCAGCGAAGCCTATTGTCTTTCCACAGAACCATGAAGAGAGGCCTCCAGCAAAAGATCCAATGACAAAGGCAGCAACAATCCAGAGGTAACTTTTTGCGGCGGAGAGAAAGGTCATCGCGAGCCAGATCCCGCTGATCGAAAGATAGAGGCAAAAGAGGGACCACTTGACGGTGGTTTCCAATGGGAGGGGATAAAGGTAGATGCATGCGATGATCGCTTGGAGAGACAGCGTGATCTCGAGGACGGAGAGGTAGGTCGGGGTGAAGAGCTCGATTTTTTTCAGGTACTCCAGATCGGCGAGGTAACGGCTCACGATGTAGAGGAATATTCCCATGACGATCATCGAGAAGGCATAGGCGTAAAGAATCAGACCCAACAGGAGTTCCCCCTGTTCGGGGCTGAGCTGTTTTTTCAGGAACTGGCCGACGAATGCGAGAAAGGCGATCGTCACGAGCATCGGCCCGGTGGTGATGATGGCGGAAAAAAGATACGCCTTCACGAGGTCGCTGTACGACTCGCCTTTGAGAAGCTTATGGAGTCTAAATCCTATTCCCGCCATATGAAGTCACAAATTCTGTTCATACAGATTCAAATATCTCCCCAACAAATCATCCTGATTATAATAGCGCACGACCCTTTCCTTGCCCGCCTCACTCATTGATTGGTAGAGGGAAGGGTCATTCAGAAGTTTCAGGATCGCCTGCGCTGTTGATTCAGGATTCGAAACCTCTGTGACGAGACCACTCGCCCCAAGTCTTTTATCCGCCATCTCGGTTCCCTCGAGCATTTCCCGGCACGCCCCGACGTCGCTCGCGACGACCGGGATCCCGACACAATTCGCTTCGAGGATCACGTAGGGTTGGGCCTCCGAGAGACTGGTCAGGACCACAAGGTCCAGGAATTTATAGTAATCTTTGACGTCCACACGGCCGGTAAAGGTGATGAACTCCTCCAATTTCAATTCTTCGACCATCGTCTGACACTCTTCGAAATAATCCTCCTCTTCATCCGTCGGTCCGATGATGTAAAAGGAGGCCTCTTTGCCGGTATTGATGACCCTCTTCGCTGCCTGAACAAAGGTTCGAATATCCTTGATCCCAACCACCCGACCGACGAGGCCGATTTGGGGGATCAGTTTTTTCTCGCGCTGGATCGATTGGTATTCCTTCGGGTTAATCCCGTTCGGAATAATTGAAATTTTATTGAGCGGAGCCCCCTCGAGGGCCTGTCGGAGCCTGTTGCCTTCATAGAGAGTAACAATCTTGTCGGAGTATTGATAGGCGAGGCGACTCATTGCCTGAAACATCCCGATCCACCATTTCTTGAAAAATGAGAGATCCCTCTCGGCCCGAAAATGTTTTTTTTCCTGTTCGTAAATCCAGTCGGCCTGGGAAATCTCCAAAAGCCTTTCATGGGTGTAGATGCCATGTTCCGTGAGAAAAAAAAGACCCTGATGCAGAATCTTGCCCATTGTTGCGACAAGACCGGCATAACCTGTCGAAATCGCGTGATAGATCTTTGCGCGAGGGAGTTCCGTCTGCAGGATCTGAAAAATCGGGAGATGGGTCCCGCGCCATGTCCAAAAAAAATCGAGAAAGGAAACGCCGTCTCCGAAGGCCTTATAAAAATGAGTTAAAATCTCCCACGCCTCATGCGAAGAAAAAAGTGTTTTCAGATCGAAACAGCGCTGGTCTCCTTGAAAAAGTTGCAGGAACGATTCGAATTCATCGGCTTTCCCACTAAGAACTTTTTGGTAGTAGTTTTTCAGGAGGGCGTAATCTTTTTTTCCTCCTTTTCGGAGTCGATGCAAATCGAGATCGTAGTCATGCAGATAAATCTCCTTCATGAAGAGGACCTGGTGAGGCAGTTCGTATTTCATGGTTCGAGTCGGATCGGAGTTTGGGGCGATATAGACAATCCCGAATTTCAGATCCTTCATGGAAGAGATGAGCTGGTGCACCCAGGTGGAAACACCACCGGCGACATACGGATAAGTTCCTTCCAGAATCATGCAGACATCGATCATGCGGAGGCCTCAATCAGTTTGTTCAAGTTTTTCGAGACCCTCGAGTGAAGTCTACTCAGCGACGGATTCGCAACGAGTGAGACGAGAAAAGGAATCGGCGATCTTTCCGATGAAAGTCCCATGAGGTCGATAATCAAGTTCTGTTTCTCCTCGTCCGCTGTCTCAAACCAGTTTTTGAGCAAAGAGAAGGGGAGCAGGATTCTGCAAGATTTCGGCTGAAAGCCCAAAAGTTCGATAAAGGACCTAAGAAGGGGAAGGCTGCCCGGGATCTTATCGATTTCCTCTAGGGCAAGCGGGAGGAGGGTTGGGTCCTCCTGGAGATGGTGAAGAAGAAATTTTGCAATATCATCCCGGAGAACGGTTTCATGGAGTGTAAGTGGGGGTTCGAGGAGCGCCTGAAAAAGTTTTAGAAACTGATCTCTTGAGGCGTATTCTTTTTTTAGGAGGGAAAGAAAAAGAGAAATGATTTCGGGTTGATCTTTATAAGGAGCGAGAGAGGAGGCCAGAAGATCTGGATCGGTCCATCCGAGGAGGACGAGGTGATCCGCGAGAAATTTTTGGGCGGTCGGGTCGGCTTCTTTCAAAAAGGTTTTCAAGAGCGCCCCGTAGGTTGATTTTGCAGCGATCTGGACCAGTATTTGCGTGGAGAGATAACGGATATTGGTGTTTGCGTGATCCAGAAAAGTGGTGAGGATCGGGATTAAGGCCTCCTGATTTCGAATTGATTTCGCCTGCCGAACAATAAATCTGAGGACCATTTGTTTGAGCAGAGGAGAGAACTGAGGATTTTGAAGATAGGGAGTGACATCAGGATTTCCCTGTCGTTTCCAGATCTGGATCAGCGCGGAGAAGGCGGCATACGCGATCGGGGGCGAGCCGGTTAAATAGCTGCTGAGAACAGGAAGGCCCCTCTCATCCGCTAATTCTCCAAAGGCCTGCAGGAGAAGGATTTTCTTTTTGTCCTCTTTTTGTCTTTTGAGTTCTTGAACGAGGAAATCGAAAAAGAACGACGATTTTTGGTGCAACGAGGCGAAGAGCAGGATCGCCTTTTCCCGAACAGGGTCATTCTTCAGTTTTAATATTTTTTGGAGCCCCGATGTCAGAAGTTCGGGAGGCATGCTCAGCAGGACCCCTTCACATTGCAGCCTCACGATTCTTTCCTTTTCTGTCACGAGGACCGTGAGCAGATGATGGATCGTCTCGACGGTTTGAAAGGAGCAGAGACCCAACAGGCCTTCGCGTCGCACATAGGCATCAGGATCTTCGAGAGAAACTGTCATGAGAGGGACAAGATCATCTTGTGAAGGGGCCTTGCGCAGGCTCCAGAGGGTCGCCTTTCTCACCTTGGCCGATAGGTCTTTGAGAAGGGGCATGAGTTGTTTGTGAATACCTGCGACACCGGTTTCATGAAGGGAGCCGAGGATCAGGACCGCCTGAAATCGGACCTCTTCCCGGGGATCTTTGAGATAAGGGAGGGTAGGGGGCAGGGTTCTTTTATCAGGCAGATAACGCAGGGCGGAGAGGAGTTTGAGGAGACGCCTGTCGTCCGCTTGGGGCAGGAGTGAGAGAAGAGGGGGAATCGCCTCCACCACCCCTCCACGACTTAATTTTTCAATCGCGTATTCCTGAGTGCGGTCTGAGCGTGAGTGGAGGAGCGGGAGGAGCCTCTGGTTTTTTAGTTCGTAATGGTTCTTGTCTAGCCCCTTTTTGGCGGCATTCCCAATCGCGTCATCGTTATCCTGAAGAAGTTGGAGGAGAGAGGCGACAGCCTCCTCTTCAGGAATTCGAGCCAAAAACCGGATGAAGAGGAGTTTTGGTAGCGGATTATCATCCGTGATGATTTTCCGGATCTCATTTTTGGCGGCTTCTTCGGGAGAACGGTAAAGCTCCATCCAAGCGGTGAAGCGGGCATCCTCGCTCTCTCCAAAAATTTGATTTCGAATTTCTTCTAGCGGTCTCATCTAGCTTGTCCACCAGTTCACTAACGCGGTCCAGGAGGGGTCAGCTGCCCCTTTTTCTTTGAGTCGGTTGAACTCTTGAACCATCTCGGCATAGCGCCCTGCCTCATAGAAGATCTGGGCCTTTTCTTTTGAAATCTCGCTTTCAGTGGTTTTCCCCGTTTGTTTGAGTTGATTCAGGAGTTCAAGGGCACGATCCCAGGCAGATTGTTTTCGATAAAGCTGGATCAAGGTCCGATAGGCCTGTGGATCTCCTGTACCAGTGGCGACCGCTTGATTGAGATGATAGAACGCCTCTCTTTCAAAGACACGTGCGGTTGCTTCATCCAGAAGGCCCGATTGGATATATTGGAGATAAATTTTGGAGAGGGAGAGATTAACCATAGCACCCGTCTGTTTTTTTTCCATCTGATTTCTCGTCACCTCAAGTTCTTCATCAAAATCCCTTTTGATCTTTTCCAGGGCCGATGTGACGTAGAAACGAACCTCGGCCGAGGGATCGCTACGATGGCGTAGAAGCAGGTCGATCGCCTCAGGGGTTCTGAGAAGCGCCAGTTTCTCAAGGGCGCCTCGCTTCAGTTCGAGATCGCTGGACGAAAGAATCTCCGCAAGTGACATGAGATCGAGTTCCTCGATCATTCTTTCGGTACGTGATTTTGAGATCATCGGTTTGGGTTTGGGGAGCTCTGTCAACGTGAGCCAATCCTCCTCGGGCTCCATGATTTTTTCAGGCGGGATTCTCTGTTTGGTGAAAAAATAAAGCACAGCCAATCCGATGGCACCAATCCCTGGGAAAAAGAAAAAAAACAAAACGAGATTTTTTGGAATCAAAAAAAAGAGGATCAGGGAAACGATCAAATGAAACATGAGGAGAAGCTCAAACATGACCTAACTCCTCTTTTGCCTTCTGGATCAGTTCGTTCATCTCGTTCATCGCCGGGAGATAGCTGGAAAATCCCAGATGAAGTGTGACGGGAAGTTGAAGCCGATCAAACCCCTTCAGGATCTTTTCGCGAATCTCCTCGGTTTGTTTGCGGCTTCCGGTGACGAGGATCAGCGCGAAAGGGATATCGGTTCCTTCAAAATGCGAAACGACATCCATCTCACGGACCGATTCCTTCAGGAGTTGCGAAAGCGCGGTCCAGAGGGCAAGACGTTTGGAAGATGTCAAAGAGGTTTCCGTTTTTGCCTGCACAAGACCAACACTCAAGGGGAGTGCGTAGGTTTTCGAACGCGCAAACTCCTGTTTGAGTCTCGATTCGAAATAGCGATAAGAATAAATCTGAAGCTCAGGGTCGAGGATCTCGCTCTCCTGAAGTTCCTGGATGAAGCGGGCCCGCCCGGTCGCGCGCGAGGCCCAGTTCAGCAGAAACGAAAAGAGATTCATGGAGGCGCTGTTAAAACTGGTGAGGGGCATTTTTTGGATACTGATGACACCGATCACCTCTCCCTGCTCTCCTTCCCTCAAGGGGCCGGCAGCGAGGGCGTCACCCAAAAGGGTTGGTGTTTCTTTCTTTTGGCCGCTGACAAAGTCACGGATCGTGACGATCTGATTTTTTGAACCGGCGAGTCCTGTGATCCCTTCATTTAGTTTTAGAAGGGCAGGTCTTTTTTGGTACTCCTTCCATCCCAGAGACTTTTCAAGCCGCCATCCTTCGGGGGATTTCAGGTAGAGGGAGATCTCTTCGACGTCGAGGGTCTTGGAGATGAAATCGAGGATCGCATGATAGAGCTCGTCTTTTTTCAGGGACTCGAGCCGTCTGGCCCCTTCATAAAGCGTGACGAGGGTCGACATCTTTGTGACGATCTTCTTCTCGAACTGCTGGTTGATCTCTTCAAGAAGTTTATTTTCTTCCTTCAGCGAGATGATGGTTTTGAGGAGTGACTCTTTTTCACCCCCTAATTTCGAGATCAATTTCCGGGACTGATCGGTGACGACTCCGATAAAAAGACCGAGCAGGATAAAACAGGCCGGAAGAAGGTAAAAAGAGTCATCCTCCAGGAGATAGCGTTCGATGTAAAAAAAACCAAAGCCGCAATAAAGAATTGCCGAAAGGATGCCCACCGAAAGGCTCGCACTGATTCCGTAGCGAAAACCAAAAAGAAGGATGCCGAGCCAATAAGGATGGGGATCGACATCAATATAGCCGGGCAGATGGGGGAAAAAGACGAGGTTAATCAGAACAAGGATCAGGTAAAAGATCGGGATTTCAAAAAAATAAGAATACCTCTTCATCGTTTAAGAGGATTGCAGCAGTTGAGAAATCTGTTCCACCAAATCCTGGGGTTCAAACGGCTTGATCGAAAAATGGATATTGTTTCTTAATAAAAATTTTCTTTCCTCGTCCGTTAAGGTTTTCGCCGAGAGGGCAATGATCGGGACGGTGCGATAATTCTCTTTTTCCCGAATTTTCTGGATCAGCTGGAAACCATCAATCTCGGGCATCATGAGATCCGTGACGACAAGGTTGTATTGGGCAGAGAGAAAGGCCTGTTCCACCTGGCGGGAATCGTTGCAGGTATCCGCATCCAAGTCATGAAACTCCAGAAGGGTTTTCAGGAGCTCGGTCAAGTCTTGTTCGTCATCAATGAGAAGAACTTTTTTCCCCATTGGTTCTAGACTATTCGACAGGTTCAGGAAGATCAACAGAATATCAAAGATTGACCGAGATCATGACAGGAGCTAATGGCAGTTTCATGGGGTTCGCGAAACATCTGTGTGTCAGTCTTTTTTTTCTGTTTCTGTTTTTGATGAACGAATCAACTGGTTTCGGTCAGGGAAGACAAAAACTTCTTCCGGATATCAGCCTCATCGGTTCTGTTGCCGGCGCCTATTTCCAGAATGAACCTGTCGGCGATCAGGGAGAGAATCCATCGCGAACCGGATTGAACCTTCAGGGATTGGAACTGGCGCTCCAGTCTGTCGTCGATCCCTATGTACGCGGGGATGTCTTTATCTTGTTTAAAGAAGATAGTGTCGAGGTTGAAGATGCAACACTCACAACCCTATCGCTTCCCGGAAATTTTCAGATGCGGGCGGGGAAGATGCTGGTTCGTTTTGGAAGGCAAAATACCCAGCACACTGAGCAGCTTAACTTTGTCGATCAATCACGGAACAACCGGTTTTTCTTCGGTCCAGAAGGGTTTTCAGAATTAGGGGGAGAGGCGTCCGTACTTTTTCCCACCCCGTGGTTTTCGGAACTTTCCTTCGAATTTCTTCAGGGAGAGAATGCCGGCAATTTCGACGGTTCGCGAAAGGAAGATTTTGCCTATCTGGGACATTGGAAGAATGCCGTTGATTTGACTCCAGATCTGACCTTTCAGAATGGTCTTTCAGGGATCTTTGGATTCAACAATACCGCGGCAGGAAATAGCACCCAGATTTATGGGACCGACATTTATTTTCGATGGAAACCATCTCTCGAAAAAGGGCTCAAATGGCAGACCGAATATTTTATCCGGCGACTCGAAGGTCTGACCGCAATCCAGGTGGAGGGAGGGGCTTATTCCGAGCTTCTCTACCAGTTTGCACGGCGTTGGGAGACAGGTCTTCGCTATGAGCGGGTCGGTCTTCCGGACGAAGGTTTTAGGGAAAATAGCGGTAGTGCTGTTCTGACCTTTCTTCCTACCGAATTTTTCAGGGTTCGCAGCCAATACAATCTGATTCGTCCTGATGGAGGAGGCTATCAACACGAGGCGTTTTTACAGCTTCAATTTAATATAGGTCCCCATGGCGCGCATGTTTTTTAATCCTTCATCCTTTTATTTTTTATTTATTGTTTCTCTTATTTCACTGCCATCTGTCGGTTTGGCACAATTGAAGGTTATCACGACGACTCCTGATCTGGCAGCACTCTCTCGAAATGTCGGTGGGAATTTAGTCGAGGTGACATCGATTGTGCGCGGCGATCAGGATCCCCATTATCTCGAACCGAAGCCGAGTTATGTCGTGCTTCTGAATCGTGCCGATCTTCTGATCGAGGTTGGGCTCGATCTCGAGTCTGGCTGGTTGCCGGTTCTCCTCGTTCAATCACGGAATCCGAAGATCCAGCGAGGGGAGAAGGGGCACTTGACCGCTGCAGCAGGTGTCCCGATCCTTGAGGTCCCTACCGGCAAGATCGATCGTTCCATGGGGGATGTGCATCCGGAGGGGAATCCCCATTACTGGATGAATCCTCGGAATGGTTTGATTATTGCGAAGACGATTGCTGACAGACTGAGCGAACTTGATCCGACGAATGCCGCTATTTATGCCGAAAATTTCAAGAGGTGGGAGTCCTCATTTTCCAAACAGATCGCCGAATGGGAGAGGGAGATGGTCCCTCTTCGTGGGAAAACCTTGATCACGCACCATAAGAGTTTCTCGTACTTCGTTGATTGGGCCGGTCTGAGGGTTGTCGGATTGATCGAACCGAAACCGGGGATTCCTCCGACGCCGTCTCATATCCTGTCCCTGATCGATCTGATTCAAAAGGAGAGGATCCCGCTCATTATCGCCGAAAATTATTATGACCCGAAGCCGGCTCGCGAACTTTCAGAAAAAACCGGCGCAAAATTTCTAATCCTTCCGACTGCGGTTGGTGGTGACCTGGAGACAAAATCTTACGAAGATCTTTTTGAGTTCCTCGTGAAAAAATTCAAGGAGGCGTTGTGAACGCACTCCTGTTTCTTTTCCCCGCTTTTGCCGCCTGCCTCGTTTTGACCGGTATTCATACCTATCTCGGGATCCATGTGATCAGTCGCGGCGTTATTTTTATTGATATCGCATTAGCCCAGATTGCTGCGCTCGGTATGACGATGGCGTTTCTGTTCGGTTTGGAACCGGAAAGCCAGTCCGCCTATTTTTTTGCCCTCGGGTTTACCTTTTTGGGGGCGCTCTTCTTTGCCTATTTTCGCGAGAAAAAGATCCCTCAAGAGGCGATCATTGGTGTCTCTTTCGCTGTCAGTTCGGCGCTTGTCATCCTCATCGCTGACAAGATCCCGCATGGATCGGAACATCTCAAATACATGCTTTCGGGGAATATCCTCTGGGTCGGTTGGTCGCAGATTATCAAGACCGCAATGATCTATGCCCTGCTCGGGCTGGCGCATTATCTCTTCCGAGATCGCTTTCTGCTGGTCTCGACGAATCCGGTCGAGGCGGAACGGAGGGGGATGAAACTCTGGTTCTGGGATCTCCTCTTCTACCTTTCTTTTGGATTGGTCATCACAAGTTCTGTCCAGATCGGAGGGATACTCCTCGTTTTTTCCTTTCTGATCGTTCCGGCCCTTTGCAGCATGCTTTTTTTCGAATCTCTGAAAGGACGTATCCTGCTTGGCTGGCTGATTGGCCTCATGACAAGCGTTGGGGGGATCGCCGTCTCTTATTTTTGTGACCTGCCGACAGGGCCGATCATTGTTGCCGGATTTGGGGTTGCCATGATTGTCTCTTTCGTCGTAAGACGCCTCCGAACATGAAGAAACTTCTTTTGTTTTTTTTAGCTTTCGTTCTTTTTCCATCTCTGATCCATGCCCATCGACTCGAGCCGATCGGGACAGAGCTCCCGAATGTCCTTGAAAAAGGTCGTTTGGTTACTGAAGTCGGTTTTGGTTTTTTGGGGTTTGATGATCGCACGACCGCTTCGACTGTTGTCCCGGTCGGGATTGAATTCTCTTTTATTCAAGATCTTCAACTGGAGGTCGAGTTTCCGTATCAAGATGGTCCCGGGGCAGCATCGGGTGGTATTGGCGATACCGAGATTGGGGTTCGGTATCAGTGGCTTCACGAGGAGGATTCTTTTCTCAACTTCTCGACAGGACTGGAGGCGAAGATTCCGACCGGTTCAGAGGCGAGGGGACTTGGAGAAGGGGTGACAGCAGGCGGTCCTAATCTCAACATCGGTCGATGGTTTCATGATCGGTTTCATCTGCTGGGTAATGTTGGGTACGAAATATCGACCAAGAATGGACAAGGGGAGAGGTCCCATGAGCTCATTGCGCGTCAGGCGCTTGTGACACGCCTCTATGAGGAGACCTTCTATCTCACGGAGGAGGTCAGTTATCTCCCTGAATTTCATCAGGGCACTCACTCAGAAAGACACGATCACCTTTTGGTCGCCCCCGGATTCTTGATCGCTGTCCGCCATGGGGTCGAGTTCAAGACCTCGTTTCCGATCGGTCTTGCGAGTGACGACCCGGACTTTTCCTGGAGGAGTCAGGTCGCGATTAGCTTTGGCGAGGTGGCGTTTTAGATCCAGTTCGAATTTCGGAACCTCAAAACCCGATTCGCTTTGATCGAGTCGGAGGTGGGGACATGAGCTGCCGGATCGCATCAAAAACGACTCTGAATTGGGAGTCGTATTTCTTCTCGAGCTCTTCCAGTTTCCTGGCCAAGTCTTTGTGGGTTGAAAGGATCTCACGTAGACGGACGAAGGCTCGAACAACCTGAACACTAGCTTGAACAGCGATTTTACTGTTTAGGACGCTGGCTAGCATGATCGTTCCATGTTCGGTAAAGGCATAAGGGAGTGAACGCGAAAATTTCAGCTTGGAAAGGTGGCCGCAATTTGCGGCGAGCTCAAGAAGCTCTTCCTTGCTTAGCTGGAACATGAAATCCTGAGGGAATCTGGCTAGATTGCGTCTGACTTGTTCCCTGAGCCTTTTGGTAGTAACCCCATAAACAGGGGCAAGATCGGCATCCAGCATGACCTTCTGAGCACGAATCAAAAGGATCCTTTTTTCGACATGCTCTGTAGAAGGCAAAAAGCTCATCGTCATTCGGAATAAGCAAGAAGGACGCCAACCCTAAAAACAGGTTTTATTAAACAATAGGCTTTTTGATCGTGATGAACCGTCCGAAAATCGGACGCTCAGTTCGAATTCCAGACTCCAAGGAAGAGGCGGTCACGGACTGTGACCGCCTCCGAGTAGCTTCTTTGCTATTCCAATGATCTCCCGACACGCCTCGTTTGCTTTATCAACGATCGTGTACAGATCAAAAAAACCATGAATGAGTCCGGGATAAAATCGATGAGTTGTTTGTACCCCTGCCTCCTTTAACCTCTGAGCATAAATGCTCCCCTCATCTCGCATCGGGTCGTATTCGACGGTGATGACCAAGGCCGGTGGGAGGTTGGTGAGATTTTTTGCTTGGGTGGGGGTGGCATAAACATTTGATCGATCCTCTTTCCTTTTCCTCCTTGGTCAGCTGGATCATGAAATCGGACAGTCCGTTCGAATTTCGGACTAAAACCAATGCCCGGAGATTGATGTCCGGACACGATGCCCCTCTCCGGGCAGGCCGGGGAGCGACTCGCGGCCGAATTCGTAGGAGGAGTGTACGTCCAACCAGGAAAGCGGCGCCCATTTAAATCCCGCTCGTGTCCCAAAAAGATCCGCCTGCCAGATATGAAGGTTGCGGGCGGTATCTTCGCCAATAAAAAATCCCCATTCGAGGGAGAGGTCTTGATGGACAGGATAATCCAGAGAGGTCGTCAAATAGTGCGCATGAATTTTTGGGAGCAGAGAAACGGTATTCAGATACCCCCCCTCGTCGGTCAGATGAACGAAACTGAAGAGATAACCGATCGAGAGGTAAGGCCTGTGGGAAACGATCCAGGAGAGCGACGGCTCGACGAGTTGTTCATGACTTCTGGAACCGGATGGCAGGACGTTTCGGCTGTAACGGTAGGTTGAGAGAAAGAGCAGTCGGTTCCAGAGGGTGAGATCATATTGAAAAAAGGCACGATCCTGGATCGAACCGGCACGGACCGCCTGTGGGATATCGGTCCGGAGGGCTCGTATTTCAAATCCGGTTTTTAGGTGAAATTGAGGCGAAAACTGATAGGCAAATTCCACCAGCGGAGAGCCTGTTTTTCGAGCGGTACTAAAACCGTAACCACTCCCGACTGTAATTTCCGTGTTTTTGAAATGAGTGTTTGTGAGTGAGAGCCGTCCATGCTCGGCGACACCGGAGAAGTTGAGGCCGGGAGATCGATAGCGACCGGCAGTTGCCTGGATCTTTAATTCCCATTCCGGGTCGAGATAATCATTCGCCTCAAGTCCCCATTCGATAAGGTCGTCCGTTCCAAGGTCGAGCCATTGAAAGGTCGGACCGACTCGCGTGTCGTATTTTTCGTGGAGTTCCTTGAGGCGCAAGGAGATGTCAGCGGCGTTTGTTGCCTGTGAAATCTCCTCATACTCATAGATGCCTAATACCCACCGTCTCGATTCGACGTAGGCATTCGCGAGATCGCGACGGGAGGCCCAGTTTTTCGGTTTTCTTTTTTTGAATTCCTCGAGAATCGGTATCGCCTCTTCCCACTGGCGATTTTCAATTAAGAGTTCTAGAAAATCGGTTACGAGCGCGCTGGAATCTGGGTGTTCTCTGATCAGTTGGCGATACCTTGCCTTTATTTTGTCATCAAAAGAGAGTCTCGCTGCCGACTTCAGCATGATTCTTTTTTGTTCCAAAGGGGTTTTGTGAACTCGTGTCAGATCGAGAACCTTCTGATAGGACCCCCTCGCCCCTTTTTTCTCCCCTTCGGAATGTTGGATCTCTCCGAACCAAAACCAGGACTCGAAGTCAGAAGGTTTCAGATGAATTGCCCGCTGCAAGATCTCTTTGGATTTTTTGGTCTCGCCGAGAAAAAAGAGCTCCTTTCCAATTATCGAGAGGATTTTCGGGTCATTCTTATGGGTCTCCGCAAGTTTTTCGTAGATCTCCTTCGCTTTCTCAGGATTTCCGAGGACGGATTCGAGATAAGCGATCTTGAGGGCGATCCGATCGCTATCCGGAAAGAGTTGATTCATCCTCCGCAGCCATTGCAGCGCCTCGTTGGGATGATTCTTCTTTTCGAGAAGAAGGGCGACATCGATAGCAATCGTTTCATCATGCGATGACTCGACATATTTCTCAAACAGATGAAGCTTAGAATCGTCCTCGAGTTCGTAAAGGTAGAGGTAAATAAGTTCCTTCTCTGTCACGAAATCGCCCGGCTTTTTTTCGAGTTTGACCTCGAGGAGGCCAACGATTTCACGATAGAGGGGGAGGGCCTCCGAGTGGCGTCCGCGCTCTTTCTTGAGATCGGCATCGATTTTCAGGAGCTCGAGATCTTTTGGGAATCTTGCCAGTCCAGACTGGATCAAGACCTCTGCCTGTTGATGATGACCAATCACTCGATAAACACGGATCAATTCCTCAAGGCTCGCCTTGTCATCGGGATTATTTTGGATTTTTTCTTGGAGAGTGGCGATCACCTCCTCCGATCTTTTCAGGGCGCGGTCCAGATCTTGCTGTTCAAGTTGATACGGTTTCGGTTGTGGGCTGTAGGAGATTAAATTCGAGAGAATCTCAAGCGACTCTTTTGACCTTTGGTGCCACCGGGCCTGGGCGTAGGCAGCGTCGAGGAGCTCTTGCACTTTTCTTTTTGGGAAACGAGCATCTTTTTGGAACTGATTGGCGATTCTCAATCGTTCCTCGTAGAGAGCCTCTTCATTGTGAGTTCGCTCCAAATGGGACAAATAAACTTCCGCTGTCTCCCAATCCTTTGCTCGGTACCGCTGCAAATCTTTTAGAATCGGTGTTGCCTTTTCCGGCTCACCCATCCTCTCGTAAAGCTGGGCCAATCTGAGGCTCGCAAATTTGTTGTGAGTCCTTTTCTCCAGTGTGGTTAAATAAAACTCTTCGGCCTGTTTGAGTTCTGTGAATCCCTCATAAATAAAGGCGAGGAAGAGTTCTCGTGGATAAAGCAGCCAGCCGAGGATCAGGATGGCGACGATGAACGCCCCGATTTTTGTTTTAGAGAGATACATGTTCGATCACCACTTTTTGAAACCCTCTTTCATTCTCTGCTTCCGGGAAAAGAATGGTTAACCTCCCTTTTGAATCAGTCCTCTCTGACAGTGTCATTTTCCCCGAGCTGATTCGGTAATCTTGATTCGGCAAAAGACCGCCCAGGGTGATTTGGCTTCGGTGCCACCCTTTCTTCCCAAAAACGATTTTTTGCTGATCACCCTTAAAATTTTGGACCCAAAAGGTTGCCTTCTCAACAAACGGCCTCGACGGATTGTCTGATATCAAAACAATTTCATGCAAAACCCCTTCATCGAGATGGACATACAAGTTTCCCTGATGATGAACGAAGCCGAGGACTCCATGCGAACGATCGATATCGACATTTTTTGACTCCCGATCAAAACGGACAGTTCGCAATCTCCCTTCATGGCGGATCCGATAGCCGGAAGGGATGACTTCAATCGGAAAATCAAAAAACTCCTGGGCAAGCTGCGCATATTCGGAAGCGGTCATCGCAAAGATCTCTTGCGATAGCGCATAGTCATAGACATCCTGAAGCGCCTTAAGCGCTGCAAGCTTCTCTCCTGAATAGTAATGATAGTAAATATTGATCGGTTTCAATCGGATCGGACTTTCGGTGTTCTGGAATGTCTCGATCACCTCCTGGTAGCCAAAAAACCGGTCCTTCCAGAGATCGGTGTAATTGTTTTCATTCGGGGCTGCGGTGTAAATCTGGTGAAACAGCCCATGCGTTGCCGCGATCGGTATCAGAAAGGCGTAGCTATCGAATCTCTTGTCGAAACGAGGTTCCCCGCCATTGATATTTTGAATGTTCAATTGATTTACAATCGAAAGTTCCGTTTCGGAGAGACGGGAGTCACCGGTCCATTGGAAAAGTTTTGGTTTTCGCAGTTCATTCATCATTTCTACTGAACCACGGATCTCCTTTTCCGCACTGAAGCGATACCCTGGAATCTTGAGCGCCAGTGTTCCTTCCTCCCATTTCAATGGATGGGCATAGCCATGCGCCGCAGGTTCTACATGAGGCAACGAGAAGATCTCATCGTATAGTTTGGCAACCCTCTCATTTTTGAATTCAGCGAGATCAAAATAGCCGGTGATCAGAGAGGCGGTGATCGGAATTGTTGTCCGTTTTTTCAGGACTTCATTCAAAATGACCTCGCCCGAATAAGATTTCCGATCGATTTCCGAGAGATTCACGATCCCGTCACCGTCGATATGGCTGAAAAAGATTCGGGTCCCATTGAGGGTTGTGACATCAGGGCGAGGAAGTCCTTCAAGTTGATACGCCTTGGTAAAAAAAAGATACGGATTGAGTCGCCAGTGGAGTTTCCCCAGATCCTTTTTTCCATAGATGGCATAGGAAGAATGAACAAAACCGCCATGAGGCGTGATGACGACTAAATCTGAGAGGCCCTCTTGCATGTCGAGTCGCTTTGCCTTCAGAAACACCTTGGCCGAGGGATCGGCCTTTATGAGGCTATAGAGAAGCCCCTCAGTCAGGTCGATCTTTCTCTCGAATTCGACCATCGAAGGATCTTTTTTGACAATCTCATAATAAAAGGGGTTGTCAGAAAAAAAACCGCGATAATCAATGCCGAGTGTTTGAAGCGCCTGATGACAGGCAGGATCGATTTTTCTTTCCCTGGTCTTCAGAAATCCGGGTTCCTCCAGGATGACCACTTTTTGTCCCTTGTGAATCTGGTCTTCGAGCCAGCGGCAGTAGGGAAGAGGGTCTTTGATCGCACTCACGGTTGTAAACCAGCTGATGAGACCGCGAAAATCAGGAGAGAGTTTGGGAAGAGGCCTTGTGATCGGATGATAGACGACCTCCATGCCGAGGTGATTCAACCAGACCTCGGCGTGTCGGTGGATTGGGGTGTCGATCGGTTTTGAAAAGACTTGGGGGTCGTAGAGCGCAAGTATTTTTCGTGGAAGGGGGGTCGCTGATAATGTGCCGGACAAAAAGAAGATCAGAAAGAAAAAAAAATTTTTCACGTCCTACTTCTTGATCCACTTTTCTATCATTTTGAGCAGATCGTCTGTTTCAAAAGGTTTTGCGAGGTAGTCGTCGGCGCCGGCCCGAAACGCCTCTTCACGGTCTTCCTTGCGGGCACGCGCGGTGAGGAAAATGACAGGGATTTTTTTTAATTTTTCATGTCCCTTGATCAGTTGGGTCGCTTGAAGCCCATCCATGACCGGCATCATGCAATCCATCAGGATCAGATCGACAGGATGGGGCGCTTGGAGTTTGGTCAAGGCCTCGGCACCATTTTCGGCTGTTAAAACCTCATAACCGACAAACTCCAGGCGGTCCTTCAGTGTTTCTACCAGAAAAATCTCATCGTCGACGATCAGGATACGACCTTTTTTCATTTGGTTTCCTTATGGCTTGCGATTCTCAGGAGCTCATCGATCGTCTCCCCCTCATTGGGGAAGATCGCGGTTCCCATGTTTAATTCCAGCGAGATGTTGTCCGGGTTTGAGAGGGAAAGAGTCTCCATCATTTTACGGATTCTCATAAGGATATTTGGCAGGGAAAAGGGAGAGACATTGACCAGCACGACGAAAAAGCCCTCTCCCTCATTGTCGAGAAGGAAGTCTTCCCGACGAAGGACCACTTCACGTGTTTTAATCTCAAAATCGCGGATGAGCTTTTCCACCTTTTCAAGGCTGTGTTCCCGTTTTTGTTCTTCGAGATTGGTAAAGGAAATGAGAACAACAGCAACCCGCTCCTCTCGACTCCGTGCCTGAGGTAATAAAATTTCGAGTTCTTTGCGAAGGACCGCCATCGCATCATATTGAGGGAGACGGAAGGCGAACGTCGCCCCTTGGCCAGAGTCACCCTCCATCCAGATCTCCCCGTGGTGGTTTTTGAGAATCTCCTTGCAGATCGAAAGCCCCAGCCCTGTTCCTTTGTACTCGCCTCCACTGAGAGGGCGTGTGACCTGTTCAAACTTATTGAAGAGTTTTGACTGATCTTCTTTGCGGATACCTGGTCCATCGTCTCTGACCATGACCTGTACCTGATGTTTGTTCTCCGAGGTTTCGACAAAAATAAGCGACTTCGCGAAGCGAATTGCGTTGCTTAAAAGATTTGTCATGACCTGAGCGATCAGGTCGGGATCAGCCCAAATATCTGACAGGGATTCAGGGTGACGACTCGTTATCCGGAGCCCTTTTTCTTTGGCCTGGGCATTCATGTTTTGGATCGTCTCTTCGATGACCTGTGTAATGTCGACGCGTCGAAGATTCATCTTGGCCTTCCCTGACTCCAGGCGGGAGAGATCGAGGACGTTGCCAACGAGGCGGCTTAAGCGATCGACATTCCGGCTGATCGCCTCAACGACTCGTCCCTGTTTTTCGGAGAGGGATCCGACAATGCCGTCTTTCAGATTTCCAACCGCTCCCTTGATAATGGTGATCGGGGTTCGGAGTTCATGTGAAATACGACTGATGAATTCTGTCTGTCGATCTTCAGATTTTTTCCGTTCTGTAATGTCACGAAAGGTGATGAGGACCCCTTGAAGTCCGTTTTGGTTTTTGACGACTTGCGCATGCGCCTCGAGCGATCTTTTTTTCCCATCTTTTTTCAAAATTTCGAGTTCGAAAGGGGCTCTGGGTAAACCGGCAATCACAAAATCGAATTCCCTCAAGAGTTTTGGAAGTGAGGAACGGGCGATAAGACCGACCTCAAACAGGTTTCTGTTGATCAACTCCCTTTTCTCATAACCATACGCCTCTTGAGTGACGTTATTAACCTCGCGAATGTTACCGGTCTGATCGGAAAAAAGGGTCGGATCGGGTGAGGAGTCAAAGAGTGTCTCAAAAATAGGTTCCTGAGGGACCTCTTGCTTTTGAGGCAAGATCTTGTTTTTGTTATGTTTTTTTAAAAAGAAAAGCATGTGTACCGTAAAGGTATCGGATTGGGTGTCAGTTGGCAAGTCTTGGCAGAAACGCCTACTGGCAAATCGTTCCATCTTTCTTTTCTCGACAGAAGAGCAGGGCATCCAGTGCGTAACATCCCCCTCCTGTCATGATAAAAGAAAGGGCAGTTGAACCGTAGACGAAGGCAAGTTCCTTCACCTCCCACGGATCGGTGCCATGGAAGATGAAGAAGGCAGAGGCCATCACGCAGAGGATTGAAAAAGCGGCAACACGTGTCAGGAGACCGAGTGCCAGAAGGATTCCGCCAACCCCTTCACTGATCGCGGCAGCCCAGGCAAAGAAGAGAGGGTAGGGAAGTCCCATTTTGCCGGCGACAGCCCCTTCTGCAAAGCCGGCCATATCACCCATCATTTTTCCCCAACCGTGCTGGGCAATTCCATATCCGATGAGGAGACGCAAAATAAGAAGCCCCAGATTTTGAAGTCGTGGTTTCCATGAACAATGCTCTGTTGTCATAAGATCCCCCTTTGAATAACCCCATATTCCAAATTTACAAATCCGGAAAGAAAAATCTGATTTCCACTTTTGCGGTTTCGGGTCCATCCGAACCGTGGACGATATTCGCATCGATCGACTCGGCAAAGTCCCTTCGAATCGTTCCCGGGGCTGCCTTTTTTGGGTCGGTCGCCCCCATGATCTCGCGGTTTTTGTTGATCGCATTTTGACCCTCGAGAACAGAAACGACGACAGGACCGGATGTCATGTACTGAACGAGGGGCTCATAGAAAGGCTTCCCTCGATGAATGGCATAAAACTCCTCGGCCTGATTTTTGGTCAGGCGGAGCATCCGGATCGCAATCGGCCGGAGCCCACCTTTTTCAAATCGGCTCAATACCTCGCCGATCAGATTTTTTTGGACCCCGTCCGGTTTGATGATTGAAAGTGTTTTTTCAAGAGCCACGGTAGACCTCCTTTAAACAAGGACCAATTTCGACCAAGCTTTTTGCCACGCGCACTCCAGCCGCCTCCAATGCTAAAACTTTCTCTTTTGCCGTTCCCTTTCCTCCCGCAATGATCGCCCCCGCATGCCCCATCCTCTTCCCCGGAGGGGCTGTCATGCCGGCAATAAAGGCGACAACCGGCTTTCTGACATTTTTTTTGATGAAGGCAGCCGCCTCTTCTTCATCGCTTCCGCCGATCTCGCCGATCATCACGATCGCTTCCGTTGCTGGATCTTGATTAAAGAGATTCAAACAGTCGACGAAGTCGACGCCATGGATTGGGTCACCGCCGATGCCGATGCAGGTGGATTGACCGAGTCCCATTTGGGTCACTTGATGGACCGCCTCGTAGGTCAGGGTTCCTGATCGTGAGACCACACCGACCTTGCCGGGCCGATGAATATGCCCCGGCATGATACCGATTTTGCACCCTCCGGGGGTGATGATGCCGGGGCAGTTCGGACCGATGAGGCCTGTTTTTTCCCCTTTCATGAGATGTTTGACCCGTACCATGTCAAGGATCGGGACTCCTTCTGTAATACAAACAACAAGATCCAGTTCGGCATTGACCGCCTCAAGTATCGCATCGGCTGCGAATTTTGGTGGGACATAGACTGCTGAAACATTCGCCCCTGTTTTTTCTTTTGCTTCATGCACCGAATTAAAGATCGGGATTCCTTCAAATTCCTGCCCCCCCTTGCCGGGGACGACACCGGCAACCACCTGTGTCCCATAGGCGATGCATTGTCGGGTATGAAACTGGGCGGTTTTCCCCGTGATGCCTTGAGTGATGACCTTGGTGTTTTTGTTAATCAATACCGACATGATTTCCTCTATATTGACAATTCCACCACCCTTTTCGCCGCCTCTCCCAAATTGTCCTCTGATACCAATTTTAGTCCTGACTCCTGCAAGATCTTTTTGCCGAGATCGACGTTCGTCCCCTGCAATCGAACCACGACCGGCACCTTAATATGCGTCTCTCGTGCCGCGGTCACAATCCCTTCCGCGATCGTGTTACACTTCATGATCCCGCCGAAGATATTGACCAAAATCGCGCGGACCTTCGGGTCGGCCAGGATAATCTTGAAGGCGGCGGTGACCTGATCGGCGGTAGCCCCTCCACCGACATCCAGAAAATTCGCCGGCTCGCCGCCGGCCAGCTTGATAATATCCATCGTTGCCATCGCGAGGCCGGCGCCATTCACCATGCAACCGATCGTCCCATCGAGACTGATATAGGAAAGCCCACGTTTCTTCGCCTCGATCTCCTTCGGGTCTTCTTCATCGAGATCCCGGAGTGATTCGTACTCCGGATGGCGGAAGAGGGCGTTATCATCGAAGTTGATTTTCGCATCGAGCGCGAGCAATTTTTGATCGTTCGTGACAACGAGTGGGTTGATCTCGGCGAGCGAGCAATCGGCCTTCAGATACGCCTCATAAAGGGCCCGGACAAATCCTGCAAAATTTATGGAAAGGGTTTTATCGAATCCGAGCCTTGTCCCGATCGCAAGCGCCTCTTTTTCATTCACACCTGAAAGGGGGTCGATCGGTAGTTTCAGGATCTTTTCGGGGGTTTTCTTCGCCACCTCTTCGATCTCGACCCCTCCCTCTGCGCTGGCCATCATTGTGACACAGCCGTTTGTACGATCGAGGACGGCACCGAGGTAAAGTTCACGCGCGATGGCACAGCCCTTTTCAATCAGGAGTTTCTTGACGATCTTTCCTTCCGGCCCCGTCTGATGCGTGACGAGATTCATGCCGAGGATCGCCTGGGCATGCTGTCGGACCTCCTCGATCGTCTTCGCGAGCTTTACCCCGCCTCCCTTTCCGCGCCCACCGGCATGGATCTGGGCCTTCACCACTACGGGTGGTTTAAGTCGTTTCGCAATGCTGACTGCCTCATCGACACTGAAGGCAACTTCTCCTTCAGGAACGGGGACGCCGAATTTTCGAAGAATTTCTTTGCCCTGGTACTCGTGGATTTTCATTTGGTCGGGCGTTTATCAAAAAAAATGAGCAGGGTGCAACAGAATAAGACAGGAGCAAAATCGGACGGTCATTCCGAAATTCAGACGATTCGCTCGCTTGGTACTAGCGTGGTGTCGAACCTAAGCTATTCTCTCGGAAGGTCCGAGGAGACCTGTATGTTGGCACCAATCTTGCTTCACTCCCAATCGATGCTGTCGAAGATTCTTAGCGCCGGTTTGATCGGAATTGATGCCTACCCTGTTGAGGTAGAGGTCGATATTGCGCCTGGCATTGCCCGATGGACAACGGTCGGACTCCCGGAGTCTTCGGTCAGAGAGAGTCAGGAGCGTGTGATTGCGGCGATCAGAAACTCGGGGTACCATTTTCATCGCCGGCGCATCACGATCAACCTTGCCCCAGCCGATATTAAAAAAGAGGGGACCGCCTTTGACCTCCCGATTGCCGTTGGACTTTTAGCCTCGTCTGAATTGATTGACCGGCAGAAAATTGGCCGGATTCTCATGGCGGGTGAGCTTTCATTGCATGGAGAGATCAAGCCAATAACAGGTGCCCTCTCGATCGCTCTCATGGCTCGCAAGAAAAAAATCCCCTCCTTGATCCTCCCGGAAAAAAATGTTTCTGAGGCCTCTGTCGTTTCTGACGTCACGCTTTTTGGGGTTCGTCATCTTTCTGATATTGTCCAGCACCTGACGGATGAGAAAAAGCTTGAGCCGGCGATTCCAACTCCCTTCTCTTTCGAGGACGGTCCCTCTTTTTCTGCCGATTTCTCTGAGGTGAAGGGGCAGTTTCAGGCAAAGCGTGTCTTGGAGATCGCAGCAGCAGGGGGGCATAATCTGTTGATGATGGGGCCTCCTGGTTCCGGAAAGACGATGCTTGCCGAACGTCTTCCGACGATCCTGCCGCCAATGGAGTTTGAAGAGGCGCTTGAGACGACCAAGGTTTACAGCGTCGTGGGGCAGCTCGATGGTCGAAGATCGCTTTTGAAAGAGAGACCGTTTCGTTCGCCGCACCATACAATTTCAGATGCCGGCCTTGCGGGAGGCGGTGCCCATCCGAGACCGGGTGAGGTCAGTCTCGCCCACAACGGGGTTCTGTTTCTCGACGAGCTGACGGAATTCAAAAAAAACGTCCTCGAAATCCTTCGCCAACCCTTGGAATCGAATAAGATGACCATTTCTCGCGCCCTGACATCGGTCACTTTTCCGGCGCGGTTTATGTTGGTCGCTTCGATGAATCCATGCCGGTGTGGTTATTTAGGATCGCGGCGACGACCCTGCACTTGTTCTCCGGAGCAGATCGATCATTATCGGACTCGAATCTCCGGTCCCCTCATGGACCGCATCGATCTTCAGATTGAGGTGCCCCCTGTAGAGTACAAGGATCTTGCCGGATCGGGCGCTTGTGAATCCTCTTCTGAGATCCGGAAACGAGTTAACCGGGCGAGGTTGATCCAGAAGGAACGATTTCAGAGGCACAAGGTCTACTGTAATAGCCAAATGAAGGGGCAACTCATCCAGAAATTTTGCAGCCTGGACAGGGAAGGGGCGAGGATTTTGGAGCAGGCGGTCGAGACATTAGGCCTCTCGGCACGGGCCTACGACCGTATCCTGAAGGTTGCTCGTACGATTGCTGATCTTAAGAGCTCGGAACAGATTTCGGCGTCGCATCTTGCCGAGGCGGTGCAATATCGAGTGTTAGACAGGAGTTTTAAGGGATGAGTCTTTTTGATCGAAACAGGTAAATTGATCGCTAGCTAAAAAGCTGCTTGAACCGCTCGTCTTCCTTGGAGGCGGCGAGGATCTTCTCGGTAACTTCATCAACAATATCAGGTAGATCGTAGAAGTCAGCGATATGTTTCCGGACCTTTCGATGGGTCTTCACATGTTGACGAAAATCAGCGAAATCATCCCGGTTTCGACGGAAGAAATAAGCGCCCCATTTCTTGGCCGCCTCAACGAGATAAAAGCCGTCCGTTAAATCGATCAGCTTCGGTTTGCCCCTCTTTTCAGAGACCTCGGCCCCTTGCTTGATCGCCTCACCGCTCAGAGTCTCCGGGCGGGATGCGGAAAATATGCCTTTAAACCAATGCACCATGCTCATAACAAATACATCATCGCAGTCCGCTAAAAAAAGTTGCGAATTTTTTTCTTTTTTTAGTTTTTTTACTGGATGAGGTACTGCTGCCTCATCTTTCGGAGAAGGGCGGGGTCGTGGACGATCTCTCCTTCACGAGCCGGTTTGCCAAGGATCGACGTGAGGATTTCCTTAAACTCACGTCGTGTGTTTTTAGGGATCACGTAAAATTCCTCAAAATCAGTTCCAGATTGAAGGAGGAACCCAAGCTTCGTAGCAGAAGGGACGCCCCCATCCGTTTTTATTTGAATGGGCCACCGGCGGAACGATTCAAGAAAGAAGTTATTGTATGATTGATCCCCATTGAGACGGAGGAAGGTTCCCTGGATCTGCTGATCCCACTGCCGGGTGATCGTTGTCTCTTCGCCCCCTCCATAATAGAGGATCAGGTCGACCATGACCTCCGGGGGCAGTTCTCCATTTTGTGCCTCCCTCTCCATGGCCTTCTCCGCCTCGCTCAGAGGGAACGTCGAGTAGAAACCGCCCCATCGTGGTGAAAGGTAAGTTCCGCCAATAGCAGCCATGAGTTCCAGGAGGTTGAATCTCTGATCATGATTCAATTCACCAAGGAATTTCAGAGTCGAGGCCGGATTCTCTAAAACATCTCTTTCAAATTTTATTTTGAGATTCATGAGCCGTTCAAACTCAGGATAGGCCTCTTTTAATCTTTGAATGAGCTGGGTGTGATGACTCGGAGGGAGATATTTTTTAGTGAGCGCGATGGTGTTGAAAATTTTCATCATCAATTTTTTCACAGAAGTGAATCTTTCCCGATCAAAATTCCGAATCTGTTTTGAGTCCTCCAGAAGATTTATCGAATCATTGAGGTAGGATCGATCAAGAAGTCCTGAAAGAGAACTGAAGGCGAGGTTCATTAAAAAGTTGGCCCTCGCTTCATCGGAGAGAAGTGAACGATAATGATTTCTCTGAAGCACGTTGTTAAAAATAACAAGCTCCCCATCTCTTTCGATGAGACAGGGGAGGATATTTTCCTCGCTGGAAAATAGTGATTCATAATATTGCTTCCAATCCGTCCTGAGATCCCCCAGCGCGTAAACCCCTTTTAATTTGTCTTGGTTCTCTCTTTTTTTCTGACGAACTCCTTGCTTATCTTCTACGGGCGTTTGGAAGCGATCGCCTTCGGAAGTTGCATAGGGGTTTTTCAGGTAGGCCTCTTCCGGTGCCGGTCCGGAGTTGTAGTAGCCGCTCCCTTGAGGGAAGAGGAGGTTTGAGTTCGTCGCGTCGTGACGGGCGGTGCGGGGGGTATCGTCGACGGAATTTGAGGGGGCGATCAGGAGCTCTTTTTCAGAAACTTTTGGATCGACCTTCTGCGATTTCAAGAAGGCGTGGTAGAGAATCGTGACCTGGAAAATCGGGGCACGAATCTCTTGGGTCCATTGATTCTCCATGAGGTCCCACATCCATCCGTATTTTGTGCTATAGATTACCGGCTGCATATGGTCGCGAAATTTTTGTACCCCTAAAATATATCCCTCGGGGAGTTCGATTCCCGATTCATAAAAAGCAGCGATCGTCATCTTCGTCGATGTCTCACAATTCCCGCCAAAACCCTTCAGGACTTGTCGTATCAAGGCATTCGACCGGACATAATGTTGAAAATAATTCTCAAAATTGTAATGCATGATGGCCTGGACTTGTCCTTTCCAGTCGTCTGATTTTTTTGAGGCGGCTAAACCTCGATAAGTTTCTCCCAGACTATTCCACTGAGAAAGTTCCACCTCTTTTTCCGCTTTTGTGAGAAGCTCGGTCTCTACCACCTGTTCGGTGCGGATCGTAAATTGACCGATCTTTCGAAGGATTTTTGGATCTTTTGTCTTGATCCCCTCCCGTGCCTCGAGGGCAAGTTTTCTCAGCTCTTCCTTTTCGGGTAGTTTATCTTCTGGCTCATGGGGGACAACAACTCCATGAATGAAACCCATGAAGAGAATTGCGGCACCCGTGAAAAGCAGAAACGTGGGACCTTTAAGATTTTTTGTCCAGCGATCGCTTAAGTGAGGCAGTCTATCAATAAAGTAATTACGGAGGTCTCCCCGATCTGGAAAAAATCCAAAGACCGATCCGACAAGAAAACCGCCTAGAATCCCCCCCGATATTGCTTGAAGCCATGACTCCCATTTTTCTGCCGAGGCGACTGATTTTTGATTGTATTGCCACCAAAGTTCCTTGGCAGTTTGGGCCTCACGGGAGGCGGACAAGAGCCTCTGCGAAGTATCCCTGAGATTTTCAGGGGAGACGACTCCTTTTGATTCGAGCGTGTATCGCGTCGGGTAGAGGGTTTCGTACGCCTTTTTTCTATGGCTGATTGATTCGTCGAGGAGATCGCCGGATCCCGATGTCCATTTGGATACGAAACGGGGAACCCAGTGGGTTGTATTCTCGATTCGTGTCTGAAGAGAACCGAGGGACTCCAGGTCTTCTTCAATCTTGTCATGAATCCGTCGATTCATTTGAAGGTCATTGACCATAAAAGCTCAATGTTATTATCGGTTTGATTTAGAGAAAGTTGTCAGAAGATCTCTTGACGAATAGGTCTATTTTGGAAGCTCTCTTGCCGTTTGGGCACTGACCCAGGCGAGCCGACACATTTCGCCGAAGGAAAGCGCACCGGCTACGCAAAGACCTACAAAGATGGCAGAACCGAATGCCCCCAAAGAGTGGGGATTTTTACAGGTGACTCTAAAAGCTTCTCTAAAGGAATGAACCGTGGGATTAAAGAGACGGGCAATAATTCCGCCACCACCAAATTGTATGATTACCTGAGAAAGTATTGCCATATCGGCCAGTCCTAAAAAAGGGGTCTGGCTGTTTTCCCCCTCATCTTTTTTCATAAAGCGCCTGGTCATCCAGCTTGTTGGGATTCCAACAATCGTACTTATCAGGGCCCATGCGATGATTTCTCGTGAGGCGACTTTCATTGGAGAACCGCGCAAAATCTCCTGGCAACCAGCTATTCCTCCGGCAACCGTTCCTCCGATCGCTGCTCCGAATATCCCCCAGCCAAGGCCAACTTGATTGTTTTTGACGTTCTCCGCTCCCATAAAAACCCCTTTATTTGATCTCCTCTTCGTCTCTCAATAGAAACGGTTGCTTAATTTAAAAAGCTCATATAGGGGTTAGCGCAATTTTATGAAGACAAAACCAATGATTGAACCTGCCCAGGGGAAGTTGGGAATCCTGCTTGTCGGACTCGGAGCGGTTTCGACCACCTTTATCGCCGGTGTTGAGGCGGTGAAAAAGGGGCTCGCGAAGCCGATCGGCTCGATGACTCAAATTGGGACCATTCGCCTCGGGAAGAGGACTGAAAAGAGGACTCCACTCGTCAGAGAATTTGTTCCCCTCGCGAACTTGAACGACCTGGTTTTTGGCGCTTGGGATATCTTCCCTGATAATGCCTATGAGGCGGCGCTCCATGCCGGTGTCCTCGAGAAGGAGTTGGTTCACCAATTAAAAACTGAACTGGAGAAGGTTCGACCGATGAAGGCGGTTTTTGATAAAAATTATGTCCGTCGCCTGGATGGGTCGAATGTGAAAACAGGAAAGACGAAGCGGGATCTCGCGGATCAATTAAGACAGGATATTGAATCTTTTAAAAAATCGAATGGTTGTTCACGTCTCGTGGTGGTCTGGTGTGGTTCGACAGAAGTTTATCTCCAGCCGAAGCCGGTCCATCAATCACTTGCTGCTTTTGAAAAGGGGCTTGAGTCGAACGACACGGATATCGCCCCAAGCATGATCTATGCCTATGCCGCCCTGAAGTTGCGTGTTGCCTTTGCCAATGGGGCCCCTAATCTGACGTCTGATATTCCAGCCCTCATGGAACTAGCCCAGGAAAATCATGTTCCCCTTTCCGGAAAGGATTTCAAGACAGGGCAGACCTTGATGAAGACAATCCTCGCTCCTGGATTTAAGGCGCGATACTTGGGGCTTGCCGGTTGGTATTCGACGAACATCCTGGGGAATCGTGATGGAGAGGTCCTCGATGACCCCGACTCCTTTAAGACAAAGGAAGAAAGCAAACTAGGTGTCTTGGATACGATTCTCCAGCCAGAGCTCTATCCCGATCTTTATGGGAAGATTTTTCATAAGGTTCGGATCAATTATTACCCCCCTCGCGGAGATAATAAGGAGGGATGGGACAATATCGATCTCTTCGGCTGGCTCGGTTATCCGATGCAGTTGAAGGTCGACTTCCTCTGCCGTGATTCGATTCTGGCGGCACCACTTGTCCTGGACCTCGCCTTGTTCATGGACCTTGCCCAACGGGCGAAGATGAAGGGGATTCAGGAGTGGCTTTCTTTCTATTACAAGAGCCCAATGACTGCCCCCGGTCTCTATCCAGAACACAATCTCTTCATCCAGGAGATGAAGCTCAAGAACACACTTCGGTATCTGATGGGTGAAGATCAGATCACTCATCTTGGGTTAGAGTACTATGAATGATTTGCTCCATTTATCATTCTGATAATTGTTTATCACTTTGAGAATATTTTGACTCCACGTCAGCAGGTCCAAAAAGGTAACTAGCCAAATTACAAAGATTTTTTCTGGTGATCTGAGTCGATCTGTGGCACGTAAGTTGCTTCTACCTGATATGACTATGCGACTGAGTCAGCTTCTTGCCCTCTCTTTTTTACTCCTCTTTGCCTTTCCCCTTTATTCACAGAATCTTGAGTCTGACCAGGATCGGGATCAGATCGCCGATTTCCGGGACAACTGCCCTACGGTTCGCAATAATGACCAAACAGACACCGATGGGGATCGGCGTGGAGATGCCTGTGATAACGATGATGATAACGATGGAACCCTTGATCGAAATGATTGCTCTCCCCTCAGTGCCGATGGTGAGGTTGTCATTGTCAATCCATCCGCTGGTTCATCTTGTGTCATCGACGATGACGATGATGACGACGATGGTGCGATTGACCGGGGTGATTGTGCCCCTCGCGATGCGCGGGTAGCGATTTTTATGACAGACGAAACCGGTTCCCGTCGATGTACCGTAGACGATAGTGACGATGATGATGATGACACTCCGGATGCGCTGGATTGTAATCCCCGGAATGCCTTTGGGGAGATACAGATAACCGATGCCTCCAGACGGCGTCGCTGTGTTGTGGATGATGACGATGATGATAACGATGGAACACCGGATGGATCGGATTGTTCTCCACTAAGCGCTTTGGGTGAGATTGGTGTGAACAACCGATCTGGTATGCCCGCCTGTGTGGTTGATGATGACGATGATGATGATGATCGAGTGGCGGATACGAGGGATGCCTTCCCGCGGGATGGGCGAGAGAGTCTCGATACCGATAGCGACGGGTCAGGCAATAATGCCGATATGGATGATGACAATGACGGGACGCCTGATGCCTCTGACTGCTTTCCCCGAAGCGCCTCCGGAGAGATCAATATCATTGATCGCAGAGGGGGATCTTCTTGTCTGGTCGACGATGACGATGATGACAACGACGGTGTGGCGGATGCCAGTGACCCGTTCCCACGAGACAGTCGAGAGTCTGTAGATACCGATGGCGATGGTATCGGGAATCAAGCCGACACCGATGATGATGGGGATGGAAGTCCTGACACGGAAGACATTTTCCCACTTGATCCGAGGGAGTCGCGGGACAACGACCGCGATCGTCGAGGGGATAATGCCGATACGGATGATGATAATGACGGGGTTGTTGATACTGCAGACGCCTTTCCCTTGGATGCGCGGGAGTCTGTAGATACCGATCATGATCGGATAGGGAATAATCGAGATACCGATGATGATGGGGATGGGACACCGGATAGTTCGGATTGTAATCCGCTCAGTCAAGAGGGGGAGATGGTGATCACCAATGAGAGTGGGGGTTCCTCCTGTGTTGTGGATGACGAGGATGATGACAATGATGGAACTTTGGACACCTCTGACTGTTTGCCCCTCGATGCGCAAGGTGAAATAGAGGTGAGTATCTTTTTAGGGGATGTAGGGCGCTCTTCCTGCGTCCCTGATGATGACGATGATGACAACGACGGGACTTCTGATATCACTGATTGCGAACCCCGGCTGGCTCCAAGGGAGATCGGTGTGATTGATAGTCGAGGGAGCAGGGTCTGTCGGGAAGATGATTCTGATGATGATGATGATGGTATTGCGGATGCTACGGACAATTGCCCTCTTCTGGAATCGACAGACCAAACCGACACCGATGGGGATAGTCAAGGGAATCCCTGTGATACCAATGACGACAACGACGAGAGAGAGGATGTTGTTGACTCCTGTCCCACTGATCCTGATGATTCCATTGGTGATCCCTGTAACCACAACGATTGTGTTGATCGGTCTACTCGAGATGATGTTGGGGATGCTTGTATTCATAATGATTGTGCCGATCGATCTCTGGAAGACTCGATTGGAGATCCATGCAATCACGATGATTGCGCCGATCGATCAGCTCGAGATGCTGTCGGGGATGCTTGCGTTCATAACGACTGCGCGGATCTTTCTACAGAGGATTCAGTAGGTGATCCTTGTAACCACACCGACTGTTCTGACCGGACCCCTCGAGACGAGGTTGGAGATGCCTGTATTCATAATGATTGTGCCGATCGATCTCTGGAAGACTCCATTGGCGATCCATGTAACCATGACGATTGTCCCGATCGGTCTCTCCGAGATGCGGTTGGGGATGTTTGTAATCACAACGATTGTGCAGACCTGTCGCTCCAAGACATGATTGGGGATCCCTGTAACCACACTGACTGTTCTGACCGGACTCCTCAGGATTCAACCGGTAACTCATGCAACCACACGGATTGTGCGGATCTCTCAACTATGGATTCGGTTGGTGATCGTTGCAATCATTCCGACTGCTCCGATCGCACGGCTCAGGATTCGTTCGGTGACCCCTGTAATCATGATGAAGATAGAGATGGGTTGCCTGATACATCAGACAACTGTCCTCTGCTCGCCAATCCGGATCAGAGGAATAACGACGGCGATGGGGCCGGAGATCTCTGCGACCTCGATGATGACAATGACTTTCGGGTCGATGCCGAAGACAATTGCCCACTGCTCTTCAACTCGGATCAGGTGAATACCGATGGCGATACCGAAGGGGATGCCTGTGACACTGACGATGATAATGACAGTGTTACGGATATAACCGACAACTGTCCGTTGGTCGCCAATCCCGATCAGGCTAATAGTGACGGAGACTCGATCGGGGATCTCTGTGAGCCAACGCCTTCCGATCGGGATCGGGATGGGTTCCCCGATGAGACCGATACCTGTCCTGACTTGGCACGCCAGAACCAGACCGATACAGATGGTGATGGGCAAGGGAATCCCTGTGATTCAGACGATGATGGGGATGGGACACCGGATACGACGGATAATTGTCCGCTGGATGCCGATAATTGTGCGGTAACCGTTTCAGGTGACTGTCCTGTCGTTGATCTCATGGCAATGCATTATGATCCCACTAACGTTGCTGCTTGCAGGTTGCTCTTCATGTCATGGCAGCTACCGACAGGAGCAGAATGTAATATCAGCCGCGTTCGTATTTTTGTGGATGGAGAATTAAATGGTATATTCATGCCTTCTCAAACGTCTGGAAGTCGTTTTGCAACTCCAGGAAGGAGACATGATGTCAGTGTGAGAACGATGATGGGGGTCGGTGATGTAGAGATCGGGAGGGCCGAATTTTCGATCACAATGCCTCCCTGTCCTGAATTCCCACCTCCGGTCTCGAATGTAACATCCTGTTCCCCTGTCAGTTTGACTGCAACAATTCACGAATGTGCGAGAACGAGTTTAGGGTGGAGCATTCCGACCGATTCAAGTTGTTCGATTACTCGCTATGCCTTTTATCGGAACGGTATCTATTTTGGAACAAGTCTGAGTGGAGGCACCGGTACGACAAGGACTCGTTATGATAACTATGCCATTCCCGGTATTGATAATCGCTATATGGTGATGACCCTCGATCAGGATTACAACTCACTGGGGACGGCGGAAATCACAACACCTCTTCCCGCATGTGGTCCACCACGAGATTCCTGGAATGTGAAGGTTGTCTATCTCCAGTTTGCCGATTCGACCGAGGCTCGCTACGACTCCTCTGGCAATCTCATTGATGCGGCCTATTTTGACAATCTGGTATTTTCCGGTCCCCGATCGTATCGGGCCTTCCTGGAAGAGAATTCTTATGGCCAATCGACAATAACGGGAAATGCGTATGGCCCGTTTGTTCTCCCTGGTCGGATGTCAGATTACTGCATGACTGTTATTGGAGGAATTGCCTCGAATTGTAATATTACCGCCATTAGGGGTGCTGCACGGACGATAGCAGATCCAATAGTCCACTATGCCGATGCTGATGTCATTATCGATGAAATTGCGGGAATGGCTGGCGGTTTCAGTGGGATTAGCAATGGCTTCAGAGAAGGTTCTACGCCAAGAGAGCTCCTAGGAACGATTACCCATGAAATGGGTCACACGATAGGCCACCTGCAACATGATGGGTCGTGGACCTGTCCTGATAGAACCTTTGGATCTGATATCGATAATTATCTCGATGTGGGGTGCAGCGCGAGTGTCTATGGAACTACCTATTCTCCGATGGGGGGATCGACTTCCTACCACCACCATGCCTGGCACAAGGAGGTCTTTGGTTTCATCGGCTCAGAACAAATTGCCCTTTCAGATAGTGATGGGGCCACCGAATTTATCTTAGAGGCCTTAGAGGTTTCTGGTGATGGTCTCAAGACAGTCAAGGTCCCGCTTCATGAGGGGGGGCACTACTACTTTATCGAATATCGGAAGCCGATCGGATTTGATGGGTCCGATGGTTATCAGACACCTCTGGCAGAGGGGGTCTATCTACGTCTTAAGACTAACTATTCTGTGATGAGTAGTGGTGGTACAGGAGATACAGATGTGTTTGTGCCGAGAAATTACAGGCTCAGTCCTGGTACCTCTTTCGTCGATTCGAATCGGGGAATCACGATTGAGGTCCTCGGGATGTCGGAGGGGGAGTCAGGCAACGAGGCGCGGGTCCGGATTACACGGACAGAACCAGGTTCAGGAGGATAGGTGATGAAAAAGACTCTCTTATTGATCAGCTTATTGACGATAGCCTTGCTGTCTCCACGATTTGGAGCGGCGCAGGAGATCAGTGAAGAGGTTGATATCTGTCCCCCAGGATCCCTTGAGGAATCGGTCCTGACACCGACGGAGGCGGCAGGCATTTTGGGTGGATCGTGGGACTATTTCCGCCCTCCCGGCTACGGCTCTTGTGAAAAGCTGTTTCTTACAGGAACGGGGGGAGGTTTGATTAGTTTCCAGCAGATCCTTCCGAAGGAATTTGACGAGATCCGTGTTGCTCATGAGCAGAAGGGGAAGAAGATCGCTATCCCGAAGGTGGGGGATGCAGCCTTTTTTTCGTATCGGATAGAAACCGGTTTTGGGAAAGAGGCGACTGGTGGTTTGGCCACCTTGTATCTCAAGAAGGGATCAAAAGCGATTCAAATGACCTGCCAGAAGTCGTCTTCAGACACGTCGAAGCCCAAAGGGGTTGTTTGCAGCCAGGAAGAGTACCTCCAGATCGCCAAAAAGATCGCCCCCCGGCTAACTCAAGAATAAATGTTTACGAGGAGACTGAGGAGGTGTTATACTCCGTGCGTATGAGTCAAGGTCTTGCCACACGAGGGTGGAGAGGGTTCGTGAGTCTGCTTGCGTTCCTGACAGCCTTCTGGGTGGTCTGTCCTTATGTCTGTACCGCTGCAGAGGCTGATCAGTCGGTGCATGCGTGCTGTACGGAAATGGCCGGTTTCGAAGCCTCCACCCTCTGTTGTGGCAGTATGGAGTCTCAAGCTTATCTCCCCTCTTCGACACAAGAGGGGTTTTCAGCCTCTCCTGTTGCCCTGACAGTTAACTTTTCCTCTTATGTTGAACCGAGGTCGATCTATCGCCTGAGTCGGACCCATCTTTTAGATCCTCCCAAAACACTCGTCTCTGAAAAAATAACCCTTCTCCTCTGAGAAAAACCATACGCGTTGGTCTTTTTGAGACATGAGGTCATGTCTCGTTAAGGAGTTTGTGTATGGTTTCTCGGTGGAAACAGACATTTTTACTATCCGTAATACTCGTGGGGGTGGGTCCTGTCTCGGGTTCCGCTAACCCGCCCCAAGTTGAGCAACTCTCTGATCTTATCGAAGAAGCACTCCAAAGAAACCCGGAGATTCAGGCGGCGCACCAGAAAGTCGAGGCGGCGAAGGCGCGCGTCCCACTCGCGAAATCCCTCGAAGACCCGATGATCGGGGTGATGTTCGACGATGTCCCGAAAAAAACGATCGATGTCGGGCAATCGATGGAGACCGATTACCTTGTCCGGCAAGAGATCCCTTTTCCAGGGAAGAGATTTGTTAGAGGACGGGCGGCCCGATTCGACCTCAAAAAAGAGGAGGGGACCTCCCAAGGGATGATTCAGGATATCCTTCTGGATCTCAAGATGACCTACTACGAACTCTACCGTGTCGATCGCCAGCTTGAAGTGAATCGATCGACCCAATCGCTCCTTCGCCAACTCGCTGGCTCGACAGAGACGAGTTACGCGGCGGGGCGCACCTCTGCGGAATCGCCGCTCAAGGCCCAGGTGGAACTCACAAAACTCCAGAATCAGGAGATTGGGCTGGAACAGGAGCGAACAACCCATGAGGCGCACCTGAGGGCGCTCTTGAATCGGGATCACCATGAGCCGATCCGTCTGCCGCATCAGATCGATTGGCCACATATCGGTTTAGACCGCGAGTCAATTTTGGATCTGGCAAAAGAGAAGAGGCCGGAGCTTAAAACCCTGAAGGCGATGGAGGATCGCGAAAAATCTAAATTGACGGAGGCGAGGCTGAACCTCCTCCCCGATTTTTCCCTCGAATTCTCCTATAACCAATGGAGGACGCAAGAGGACACCTGGAGTGGGACTGCCATGGTTAATCTTCCGATCTGGTTTTGGAGAAAAAATCGTGCCGAGATCCGTGAGGCGCGCGCAATGCAAAAGGCAACGCAGCTTGAACGCGAGGCGATGGAGATCCATACGGTGCACGATTTTGAGGAGATCTTTCAGGCGGTAACCTCAGGGCAAAAAATTCTGGAGAAATATCGAGGAACAATCCTGCCCGCCTCGAAGGCGAATCTCGAGGCGGCCAAGATCGCCTATGCCGCAAACAAGGTTGATCTCCTGACCTATGTTGATTCGATCCGGACCTATCTGGAACTTAAAAATGATTTTTATGAGAGCGAGGCGAGGTTCGGCCAGTCATATGCCCGCCTCGAGAGGCTCATGGGAGGTGAATTATGAATAAGAAATATATTTTTCCAATAATCGGCCTGCTCATCTTGGGTGGAGGAGGTTTTTTTGTTTACCACCGGTGGCATCATTCCGATCGCGAAGAGGCTGAGATTAGTCATTACACCTGTCCCATGCATCCGCATATTCATCAGGAAAAGCCGGGAAATTGTCCGATCTGTCAGATGAAATTAATACCGGTGTATCGGGACGGGGAAAAAGAAGGAAAGAAGGGGGTCATGATCCCGCAGGATCGGCAGAGACGGATTGGATTGACCACGGCGAGTGTTGAGAAGAAAGAGGCTGTTCAGGAGATCAGGGCGATGGGGCGCGTTGTCTTCGACCCAGATCTCGCGATGGCGCAGAGGGAGTATCTGGAGATCGCGAATGGGGTTCCTTCTCTCAAAAAAGCGGCGACCGATCGATTGAAACTGATGGGGATGGTTCCTGATGAGATCGATCAACTTGAGAAAAGAGGGGATCCTGATCCGGCGCTTATGGTTCCTGAGCCGGGCGGTTCCGTCTGGGTTTATGCGCCGATTTACGAACATGAACTCTCCGGGATTCAGATCGGACAGAAGGCGGCAGTTGTTCTTCCCTCGGGTGAGAAGTTTGAAGGGGTCCTTAGGGGGAAGGAGACCGTTATTAATCCGATGACCCGTGCGGTTCAGGGACGGATCGAGGTCCCCGGTCTCGGAGGGAAGGTGATGCCTGAGAGTTATTTGACTGTTTATTTGGAGGTACCACTCGGTGTTCAGATCGTGGTTCCGAAAGAGGCAGTGATTGATACCGGTGAACGACAATTTGTCTTTGTCGTACATGATGGGACGCATTTTGAAGCGAGGGATCTGAAGTTGGGATCGGAGGTGGGCAAGGAGCGCGTTGTCTTGGAAGGGTTACAGGAAGGAGAGATCGTTGCGACCAGTGCAGCGTTTTTGATCGATTCGGAGAGTCAACTCCGGGCGGCGGTGTCGGGCATGACAAAGGAAAGAGAGCATCGGCATTAGTGGACACGGGCGGGTGGCTTAAGGTCGGGCGCCCGCCCGCGCGCAACGGGTGAGCACGGGTGGGCGGAACCTTAAGACAGGACCCGACCGTTATGGGAGATTAGGATGATTGAAAAGATTGTCGAATTTTCAGCGAAAAACAGATTTCTGGTCCTGGCGTTGACGCTTGTCCTGGTCGCGTTCGGGATCTGGTCGATCAGACACGTCCCGCTCGATGCGATCCCCGATCTCTCCGACACACAGGTGATTGTCTATTCGAAATGGGATCGTTCGCCCGATATTATTGAGGATCAGGTCACCTATCCGATCGTAACAGCTCTTTTGGGGGCGCCGAAGGTCAAGGCGATCCGTGGTTTCTCGGACTTTGGATTTTCGTATGTCTATCTGATCTTTGAGGATGGGACCGATCTCTATTGGGCGAGAAGTCGGACGCTTGAGTATCTCTCGAAGATCACGCCACTCCTCCCTGAAGGGGTCAAGACGGAACTGGGTCCCGATGCCACGGGGGTTGGTTGGGTTTTTCAATATGCCTTGGTTGACGAGTCGGGGAAGAAGGATCTCTCGGAACTTCGAACCCTTCAAGACTGGAATCTCAAATTTCACCTTCAGTCTGTTCCCGGTGTTTCGGAGGTCGCCAGTATCGGTGGTTTCGTCAAACAGTATCAGGTCAATATCGATCCCAATGCCCTGCTGGCCTACAAGATTCCATTAGATGAGGTGATTCGTGCGATTCGAGAGGGGAATAACGAGGTCGGTGGGCGTCTCGTCGAGTTTTCCGGCCGGGAATATATGATCCGGGGGCGTGGTTATCTGAAATCTATCTCTGATCTCGAAAAAATTTCTGTAGGGAATGATTCTAAAAGAGGGGTCCCGATCTTTTTAAAGGATGTCGCGAAGATTTCTTTGGGGCCGGAGCTTCGACGCGGTGTTTCAGACCTTGATGGGCGTGGGGATGCGGTCGGTGGGATTATTGTGATGAGACATGGCGAGAATGCCCTGCGTGTCATCAACCGTATCAAAGAAAAACTGCAAGAGATCGAGCCTTCACTTCCGGAAGGGGTTAAGATCGTCACGACCTATGATCGGTCTGATCTGATCAAACGTTCGATCAGCACCCTGAAGAAGACACTCATGGAGGAGATGATCGTTGTCTCGCTCATAATCCTGATCTTTCTTTGGCATTTCCCTTCCGCCGTGATTCCGATTATCACGATCCCGGTCGCGGTGATTCTCTCCTTTATTCCGATGCAGGCGATGGGGCTGACCTCGAATATCATGTCACTCGGGGGGATCGCGGTGGCGATCGGGGCGCTGGTCGATGCGGCGGTTGTTGTTGTGGAGAACGCCCACAAAAAACTGGAGCGATGGGAGGCGGAGGGGAAAAAGGGGGATTATCGTAAGATCCTGGTGAGCGCGATTCAGGAGGTCGCTCGTCCCAGTTTCTTTTCACTCCTTGTGATCGCTGTTTCTTTCATGCCGATTTTTACACTGGAGGAGCAAGAAGGGCGGCTCTTCAAACCGCTTGCCTTTACAAAGAATTTCGCGATGGGGATCGCTGCGTTTCTTGCAATCACGCTCGATCCGGCGATCCGGCTCCTTTTTACGCATCTGAAGGAGTTTCGATTGCGTTCTCCAAAGCTTACTCGTTTGGTTAATTCGATTGTTGTCGGGAAGATGGTCTCCGAGGAACGACACCCGATTAGTCAGGTTCTCTTTCGGCTTTATGGACCGGCGATCCATTATGTGCTGGCCCATCCGAAAAAAGTGATCAAGATCGCGCTCGTCATTGTCGGCATCACGATCATTCCCTTTTTACGTCTTGGATCTGAGTTTATGCCACCGCTGAACGAGGGGGCGATCCTCTACATGCCGACTTCGTTCCCAGGAATCTCGGTGACGGAGGCATCACGGATTCTTGAAGAGCAGGATCGAATCTTGCGCTCCTTTCCCGAGGTGGAGCGTGTCTTCGGCAAGATGGGGCGTGCCGAGACCGCGACTGATCCGGCGCCGTTTTCGATGGCAGAGACGGTTGTTATCCTGAAACCGGAAAAGGAGTGGCGTAAAAAAGATCGATGGTATCGATGGCTGTCATTTCCGGTCCCTTATTTCCTGAGTCACATCTGGTCGGATCGGATTTCATGGGAAGAGTTGATTGATGAGATGGATCAAAAAATGAAATTCCCCGGCTGGACGAATGCCTGGACGATGCCGATCAAAAACCGGATCGACATGCTCTCGACCGGTATCCGGACACCGATCGGTGTAAAGGTCTTTGGCTCGGATCTGAAGGAGATCGAGCAGATAGGACAGCAGTTGGAGATTGTCCTGCAGGAGGTTCGAGGGACCCGGTCTGTCTTTGCCGAACGGGTTGCTGGTGGTTATTTCCTCGATTTTGATTTGAAGAGGGAGGAGCTAGGGCGGTACGGCCTCACGATCGACAACGCCGAGATGATCATCATGTCGGCGATCGGCGGCGAAAATATCACGCGAACGATCGAGGGGAGAGAACGCTATCCTGTCAATGTCCGCTATGCGCGTGAATTGCGTGATGACCTTGATGATCTGAAACGTGTGCTTGTACCAACCCCTTCCGGCGCACAGATCCCCCTTTCTTCGATTGCCGATCTGAAGTTTCGCACCGGCCCTGCGATGATTCGCGACGAAAACGGGATGCTCGCAGGGTATGTCTTTATTGATATGGCGGGTCGTGATGTTGGCAGCTATGTGCATGAGGCGAAGAAGGTTGTTCAAGAGCGGATGAAAATACCGGTTGGTTACTCTCTCCATTGGAGCGGTCAATATGAGGCGATGGAGCGGGTCAAGGGACGACTCCTGCTTGTGGTGCCACTGACGCTGCTGATCGTTTTTTTCCTGCTCTATTGGAACACGAAGTCAATTCCGAAGACATTCATTGTCCTTTTGGCGGTCCCGTTTTCGGCGGTCGGGGCGATCTGGCTCCTCTATATCCTTGGATACAACATGTCGATCGGTGTTTGGGTCGGGCTGATTGCCCTCTTGGGACTCGATGCGGAGACCGGGATCTTTATGCTGCTCTATCTCGATCTTGCCTATGACGAGGCGAAGGGGAAAGGGCTCATGAGACATGATGGTGATCTGAAGGAGGCGATCCTGCATGGGGCGGTGAAGCGGGTGCGTCCCAAGGTAATGACGGTCGCCTGTGCGTTTGTCGGTCTCTTGCCGATCATGTGGAGTACCGGAACCGGCGCTGATGTCATGAAACGGATCGCTGCCCCGATGGTTGGTGGGCTCTTTACTTCGTTTTTAATGGAACTTCTCGTCTATCCGGCGATTTATTATTTGTGGAAGCGTCAGATTAAACCCTCTTCGGGATCTTGACCCCTCGGAGCTTCCGAATCAATCGCATGTAGGTCTCATAAGGTTTTCCATCTTCCTTCATTGGGTCAAAGAAGAGCGCCTTGAGTTCTTCTTTGGAGGTTTTCCCCTCAAGGAGGGAGTAATAAAGGGTGTCCCCCAACATATAACCAAGTCCATGCGTCACCGCGAAGAAGAGATCGGGATGGGATTTGAAGAATTTTTTGGATCGAAGAGGCAATCTTTTCTTCTCGAGTTTTTTATGTTCGAGGATCAGAAGCGCCATTTCGAGCTCAAATTGTCGCTGTTGGTTTCCTCGGGCTGATTTAAGATATTGGACGAGTTCTTCATATTCCTTTTCATGAAAGCATTTTCTCTTGTGATTGATGATCTTGGAGCCGAAAAATCCAAGCGCCTCGTGGAGGGTATTGGCGTAGAAGGCATCGACAAGATAGCGAGGCTCTTCCGTCCCGGAACAGAGGAACTTCAGGTAGTGTGTCGCCTCTTCCGAGGCATGATTCATGGAAAGATTGGCGAGGTAGACATATTTTTTTGAGGGGATGCAGTAGCTCTCCGAGGCGAGGATCTGGCGCTTGATCTGTCGGATCTCCTGTTTTGAAAAGCCGCCATCCTCCTCGAGCCTCTTCAGAAAACTCAAGTCGCCACAGGTAAAAACCTCGACTTCGTCAGCATTTTTTTCCAGTGTGATTTCCAGGAAGCCGGCGATCTGATGCAGCAGTTCGAGAAAGTTGTGTTTTGCATCGATATAATCAATCTGCCCCTCTTCATGCTCGAGCCAGTTGAGGTAAGATTGTTGCGCAATGATGGGAGGGGTATTGATGAGGCAGAAACTCCGCTCGTCGATCCGCAAGATCTCTGTCTTGTCTTCGAGTTCCCTCTCAGCCAATTTCCAGTAAATCGCTTCACTGTTTTGATACAGGATCAGATCTTTTGGTTTTTCCTTCCCTGTGAACAGAGTTTGAACCTGGTTCGGGAGGTGAGGGGGGGCAATATGAAGATCGCCGATGAAGACGATCAGTTTTCGGGTCGGATCTTTTTTCAAAATAGAAGCGATGATCTGCGCATTTTTTTTGTCTCGATCGAGAAGGGAGCTGTCTCCTGACAGCGACCATTCGATCCCATAGACAGGGATCTTCCAATAGCGGACGAAGTCGAAGAGTGGTTTGAAATTTTGCCAGAGATCGAAATACCAATATTTCTGGAACCGTATTTTTTTTAAGAATGTCTCTTCGGTAATTTGATCTTTCAAGAAGGCATCGAGAATCTTTTGGTCTCTTTTCTGGACGAGTTCGAGTCCGACGGAGAAGTTTTGGGTTTTTTCGGTCAGAAGTTTCAAGAGGCGGAGAAGCATCCTCTGAGATTGTTTGTTGGTGTGGTAGTCACCCAGATAGATGATCTGGGATTTCATCACCTCTTCGATCAGCTCTTCAATAGAAGAGATTTTCGCATAATTTTGGACATATCTTTTATACCGGCGCTCATAGGTGTCGAATCCCTTTTCCTGGATCAGGGTCTGGCTCCGGATGAATTCGTTATTTTTCGCGTAAATCCTCTTTTGAATCTTAAGAAGTTCTTCGCGAGGGGATAGTGTTTTTGGCACGTTAAGGGTATAATATCATTGCTAAAGGATTTGAATCAGTTTTTTCTGATTTTGATCAGGTTGACAAAGATTATAGGTTCGCTAAACGATGGGCACTATGTCGGAAGGAACTAAATCTGCATACAAAGCCGGGCTCGAGGATGTCATCGCGGGGCAAAGCAGTATCTGCTGGATTGACGGCAAGAAGGGGGAGCTCGTCTATCGAGGCTATAATATCCATGACCTTGCTGAGCATTCGACTTTTGAAGAGGTGGTCTTCCTTCTCTGGAATGACCGTTTACCCACCCCGTCAGAGCTCAAGTTTTTAATACAAGAGCTGGACGAGGAATCCGAGATTCCTGAAGAAATCATGGAGACCCTCCGGCATATTGCCCCACGTCTCTCAGCAATGGGAATGCTTCGGACCTTCGTCTCGATGCTTGCCCATTTTGACCCAGAGGCGGGGGATCGTTCCTGGGCTGCCAATGAGAACAAGGCGAGGAGGATAGTCGCTAAAATTCCGACTCTTCTGGCGGCGCTTGATCGGTTCCGAAAGGGGAATCAATTAGTGCCTCACAAGAAAGGACAGAATATCGCAACCCGTTTTCTCTACCAGTTACAAGGGAAAGATCCTCGTCCTGAGGCGATCAAGGCGATGGATGTCGCCTTGGTCCTTCATGCCGAGCATAGCTTTAATGCCTCTACCTTCGCCGCGCGTGTCTGTGCCTCGACCCTTTCGGATATTTATTCTTCGGTGACAGCAGCAATTGCGGTGCTGAAAGGTCCTCTTCATGGAGGGGCGAATGAAGAAGTCATCAAGATGCTCCGACAGATTGGTCATGTCTCCCGCGTGCGGGATTTTATCGAGCAGGAGCTGGCCGATCGGAAGAAAATCTTTGGGTTTGGGCATCGGGTTTATAAGACGATGGATCCACGAGCGATTCATCTGATGCAGATGTCAGAGCAACTGGGTCGCGCCAAAGGAAACCTCAAGTGGTTTGAGTTGAGCCTTGAGATCCAGAAGGTAATGAAAGAGATGAAGGGGTTAGATCCCAATGTCGATTTTTACTCTGCCTCTCTTTATGAAACCGTTGGGATTCCGTCAGACCTCTTTACCGGTATCTTTGCGGTGGCCCGTTCAGCGGGATGGACAGCCCATATCCTCGAACAATACCGCAACAATCGTTTGATCCGGCCAGAATGTGATTATATTGGAAAGATGAATCTCAAGTACGTTCCCATCGATCAGCGGTAATGGGCGAAAAAATCAAAATCAGTCGTGAGGGTGTCCTGCAGGTCTCAGACCGGCCGATTATTCCTTTTATCGAAGGAGACGGGACAGGTCCCGATATCTGGCATGCCTCTCAAGCGGTTTTTGATGCGGCGGTGGAGAAGGCCTATCGAGGGAAACGGAAGATTGAGTGGCGTGAGGTCTATGCCGGTGAAAAGGCTCAAAAGGTCCTTGGAACCAAGTGCCCGCCGAATCTTCTTCCCAACGAGACGCTCGATATTATCCGCGAACATCTCGTTGCGATCAAAGGTCCCTTAACGACGCCGGTCGGTGAGGGGATCCGGAGTCTCAATGTCACGCTTCGACAGGTGCTCGATCTTTACGTCTGTCTCCGACCGGTCCGTTATTTTTCTGGTGTCCCGTCCCCGGTAAAACATCCCGAAAAGGTCGATATGGTGATCTTTCGGGAGAATACCGAAGACATCTATGCCGGCGTTGAGTGGGCTGAGGGATCTCCAGAGGCGAAAAAGGTCATTCATTTTTTACAAAACGAAATGGGGGTCAAAAAGATCCGTTTTCCGGAGACCTCGGGAATCGGGATCAAGCCGGTCTCTCGTGAAGGGACCGAGCGTCTTGTGAGGGCGGCCCTCCGTTACGCCCTGAAGAAGAAGAGAAAGAGTCTTACGCTCGTGCACAAGGGGAATATCATGAAATTTACCGAGGGGGCGTTTCGGAACTGGGGCTATGAGCTTGCGAAGCGGGAGTTTCGGGATCAGGTAGTGACGTGGGAGGAGTCCGGGGGGAAATCGGACGGACGTCTCATGATGAAGGACGCCATCGCCGACAATTTCCTCCAACAGATCCTGACGCGGCCCGATGAGTATGAGGTGATTGCGACACTGAATCTCAATGGGGATTATATCAGTGATGCCTTGGCGGCACAGGTTGGGGGGATCGGAATCGCCCCAGGTGGCAACATCAATTATGATACCGGCTGCGCGATCTTCGAGGCGACGCATGGGACCGCTCCGAAATATGCAGGACAAGATAAAGTCAATCCGGGATCGGTCATTCTCTCGGGGGTGATGATGTTGGAGTATCTCGGCTGGCAAGAGGCGGCTGATCTCATCACGCAGGCACTGGCAAAGACAATCGCCCAAAAGAAGGTCACGTATGATTTTCATCGTCAGATGGAAGGGGCGACGCTGGTCTCGTGTTCCGGGTTTGGGAAGGCGATTGTGGAGAATATGTAATGTTCCAGTCAGATCTTCTTAAAAACAAAACAATCCTCATCACCGGCGGTGGAACCGGTCTCGGCAAATCGATGGCGCTTCGGTTTGCGGAACTGGGTGCCAACATTGCGATCACCGGTCGGCGTGAAGAGGTCCTGAAAGAGGCAAGTCGGGAGATCGGGAAAAAGGGGACAAAGGTTTTCTACAAAACCTCGGATGTCAGAAATTACGATCAGGTCGAGGCGGTTTTTGACGAGGCGGAAAAGACACTGGGACCGATCGATATCCTTGTGAACAATGCCGCCGGAAATTTTATCTCACCGACCGAATTTCTCTCCCCGAATGGTTTTAATGCGATTGTTGGGATTGTCCTCAACGGGAGCTTTCACTGCACGTTGGCTGCCGGACGACGTTGGATCAATCAGCAAAGGGGAGGGCGGGTACTCAGTATCGCGGCGACCTATCATTCAACAGGATCGGCCTATGTTGTTCCTTCCGCCTGTGCGAAGGCGGGCGTCGTGGCAATGACCCGCTCGCTTGCGGTGGAGTGGGGGAAATACAAGATCCGACTCAATGCGATTGCCCCTGGGCCTTTTCCGACCGAGCAGGCCTGGAAGAATCTCCTGCCCGATGGTTATGAAGAGAAGTGGAAGAAAAGAGTTCCCCTAGGCCGGACCGGTCGTCATGAGGAGTTGACGAACCTCGCCGCCTATCTTGTCTCGGACTATGCCGATTATATCAATGGGGAGGTTGTCACGATCGATGGTGGTGAATGGCTCTCCGGCGCCGGGGAATTCAACATGCTGACCGAGATGACGCCGGAGGATTGGGCGAAGATGGCTGAACGGTCTGCCAAGTCTAAAAAAAAGTAAATGATCAGATGAATGATCAAAAATAGGTTGAGTTCCCTTAGCTCTGGTAATAAAGAATTCCCCATTGTGAAAAGACCTAAAATCGCACTCATCGGCGCCGGACAGATCGGCGGAATTTTGGCCCAACTCGCGGCCCAACGAGAGTTGGGGGATATTGTCCTTTTTGATGTCGTCGAAGGGGTGCCACAGGGAAAAGCGCTCGATATCCTCGAGAGCAGTCCGGTCGATCATTTTGATGTTTCCCTCATGGGAACCAATAACTATCAGGATGTGAAGGGGGCCGATGTCGTGATCGTCACGGCGGGGCTCGCACGAAAGCCGGGGATGAGTCGTGATGACCTCCTCCAGAAAAATGTGACGATCATGAAAGAGGTAGCGGCGAACGTTAAGGAATATTGCAACGGTGCCTTTGTGATCGTGATCTCAAACCCGCTCGACGCAATGGTCTACACAATGAAGAAGATCACCGGCTTCCCAAAGAATAAAGTCGTGGGGATGGCGGGGGTGCTTGATTCGTCTCGTTTTCGGACCTTTGTGGCACTGGAACTTGGGGTCTCGGTGGAGGATGTGACGGCGCTTGTTCTGGGAGGGCATGGGGATGATATGGTTCCTTTGCCTCGTTACTGCACCATCAATGGGATTCCTCTACCCGAACTTCTCTCGAAAGAGAAAATTGACGCGATCATCAAGAGAACTCAGCTTGCGGGAGGAGAGATCGTGAATCTCTTGAAGACCGGGAGCGCCTTTTTCTCACCGGCGTCGTCGGCGCTCTCGATGGCGGAGTCGTATCTTCGGGACAAAAAGCGTGTTCTCGCCTGCGCCGCTTATCTGGATGGTGAATATGGCGTCCGTGGTTATTACATGGGGGTTCCTGTCGTCATCGGCGCCAATGGAGTCGAGAGAATCATTGAGCTGAAGCTGAGTCCCGATGAAAAGAAAGTGTTTGACGCCAGTGTCGAACACGTTAAAAACCTCGTCACACAAATAAATCTTTAGAAATGGCAAATCCATCCTCGTTTCTTCTTAAGAGATTGATGTCGATCACGGGCCTTCTGCCGGTCGGCGGATTTCTGGTCCAGCATTTTTTCTCCAATTCATACGTCTTTATTTCTCCAGAGGCCTATAACGAGCATACAAAATTCTTGGTCAGTCTTCCGATGGTTGTTCTGATCGAGGCGCTTTTGATCTATTTTCCGATACTTCTTCACGCGGTTCTAGGCGTAGCCATTATTTATCGAGGAGAAAATAATTTTACGAGTTACAGTTTTTTTCGAAACTGGATGTTTTTCTTCCAGAGGGTGACCGGGTTTCTCGCCCTCATTTTTATTGCAACTCATTCTTATACGACAAGGATCAAAACAGGACTCGCCGGGGAAGAGATGACCTTTAATTATATGGTGGATATCTTGAAACAACCGCTCTGGTTTTGGTTCTATTTCGTGGGGGTCCTCTCGGCCGTTTTCCATTTCTGTAATGGGATCTGGAGTTTTTTCGTGACATGGGGGATCACAGTAGGGCCGAAGGCCCAGAGGGTTAGTTCGGCGATGACGATGGGGTTGTTTGTCGTGATGGGGATTTGGGGAGTGGGGATATTGTTGAAATTTGCTTGAGTGGAGGGTGAGGGTGGCACCAAAAATCATCATTGTCGGTGGAGGTCTCGCGGGTCTCTCGGCGACTATCAAGGTGGCTGAGGCGGGGATCCCGGTCCAACTTTTCTCTGTTGTGCCTGTTCGACGTTCCCACTCGGTCTGTGCCCAAGGGGGAATCAATGCCGCGGTGAATACAAAGGGGGAGGGGGATTCTACCTGGCAACATTTCGATGATTCTATTTACGGTGGTGATTTTCTCGCGAACCAGACACCGGTTAAAAATATGTGCGAGGTGGCGCCGGAGATTATTTACCTCCTCGATCGGATGGGGGTGATGTTTAATCGGACACCGGAGGGTTTGATCGATTTTCGCCGTTTCGGTGGAACTCTTTTTAACCGCACCGCATTCGCCGGGGCGACGACAGGACAACAGCTTCTTTATGCCCTCGATGAGCAGGTCAGGAGTTTTGAGGCGGAAGGAAAGGTCCAGAAATTTGAGGGGTGGGAGTTCCTCTCGCCAATTACCGATGATTCTGTCGTTTGTCGTGGGATCACAGCGATCAACATGAACACGATGGAAGTTCGTGCCTTTCCCGCGGATGCGGTGATCATCTGTTCAGGAGGTCCCGGTGCCATTTATGGCAAGAGCACCAATTCCACGATCTGTACCGGTAGCGCGGCCTCTGCCTGTTATCAAGGCGGCGCTTTTTATGGGAATGGGGAGTTTATCCAGGTCCATCCGACGGCGGTTCCAGGTGAGGACAAGCTCCGGCTCATTTCAGAATCGGTTCGGGGTGAAGGGGGGCGTGTCTGGGTCTACAAGGATGGGAAGCCGTGGTACTTTCTGGAAGAATGGTATCCAAAGTATGGGAATCTTGTCCCGCGTGATGTCGCGACACGCGCGATCTTTAAGGTAGTCTATGAGCTTAGATTGGGGATTGAAGGTCGGCCACAGGTTTATCTCGACGTCTCCCATCTCGATCCGGAGATGTTAAAAAGAAAACTGGAAGGGGTCTTGGAGATTTACGAAAAATTTGTCGGTGATGACCCAAAGAAAATTCCGATGCGGGTCTTTCCTGCTGTTCACTACTCGATGGGAGGGCTTTGGGTTGATTTCAATCAGATGACAAATATCCCTGGTCTTTTTGCGGCAGGGGAGTGTGAGTATCAATACCATGGGGCGAACCGTCTCGGCGCAAATTCCCTTATCTCCTGCATTTTTGGTGGTTTCGTCGCGGGTCCTGCAGCGGTTCGTTATGCCAAGGGGCTTGGAAAACAATCGGATTCTCTCGATGCCTCCTTATTTAATGCTGTAGAGGTAAGGGAACGTGAAATTTGTGAAGAACTGACTCGTCGTGACGGTGATGGGATCAATCCCCACGTCATTCATGAGGAGCTTGGCAATTGGATGACAGAGAATGTGACGGTGATCCGGGTTAATGAAAAGCTTCGGAAGACGGATGATAAGATTCAGGAACTCATGGAAAAATACGAGAGGATCGTCTTGCCGGATCGAGGTTCATGGTCCAACAAAGAGCTTCTCTTTGCTCGACAATTAAAAAATATGTTGGCCCTGGCACGTGTCATTACGATTGGTGCTTGGAGGAGGAATGAAAGTCGCGGCGCCCACTTTAAACCGGAGTTCCCTGATCGAGATGATATGAATTGGCTCAAGACGACCAAGGCAAAATCCAGGGGTTGGAAAGATGAACCGGAATTTTCTTATGAGGAAGTCGATGTGCAGTATATTAAGCCGAGGCCTAGAAAGTATGATGTGGTGAAGTAGGATCTATGGCGACGACGATTACTTTAAAAATTAAACGCTCTGAGGTTCCTGGCTCTGGATCTTATTGGGAGGAATTTGAGATCCCTTATCGTCCTAATTTGAATGTCATCAGCTGTTTGATGGAGATTCAAAAGAGGCCGGTGAATTCAAAGGGGGAGAAGACAACGCCTGTTGTCTGGGATGACTCTTGTCTGGAAGAGGTCTGCGGCTCCTGTACCATGGTGATCAATGGTCGTGTGAGACAGGCCTGTTCTGCACTCGTCGATCGTCTTTCACAACCAATTACCATTGAGCCGATGAGCAAATTTCCGACAGTTCGTGATTTGAGAGTGGATCGCGGTGTCATGTTCGAAAATTTGAAACGGGTCAAGGCCTGGATTCCGATCGATGGAACCCACAACCTCGGTTCCGGACCCCGCATGAATCCTGCAGACCAGCAGATCGCTTATGAGCTCTCACGGTGTATGACTTGTGGTTGTTGTCTCGAGGCCTGTCCGCAATTTAACGACAAGTCTGATTTTGTTGGTGCCGCGGCAATCTCTCAGGTGCGTCTCTTCAATATGCATCCGACCGGGAAGCTCAATGCGAATGAACGGCTTGATGCGATCATGGGACAAGGTGGGCTCGAGGATTGCGGCAATGCCCAGATGTGCGTCGAGGTCTGCCCGAAAAACATCCCCCTCACCACTTCCATTGCCACGATGGAGTGGGAGGCAACCAAGCGGGTGTTTAAAAAACTCTTGGGTTCATAAATCGATGTGGGTCGCCAGGGCGAGAGCAGGATCTCGCCCTGACTTTAGCGAGCGTCGGGTTCACCCCGCGCGAGCGAATCGACTGGGAGGCGACCAAGCGAGTTTTCAAGAAATTACTGGGGAGCTAATAATCCAGGATTTTTGGTATCCTTCGGATCAAATCCTCATAGATTTCAAAATCTCTGCGAATACCAATTTTGATCACCTTGACGAGAATTCGATCCTCTTCGATTTTATAGACAACGCGATAATCTCCGACACGGAGTTTCCAGAAGCCATGGAATTGGCCGCGGAGCGGACTGCCAAATGACTTGGGATCGATACTGAGCTTTTTGCGGATCGCCTTAACAATTTTTTGCTGTTGGGAGCGGTCGACCTTTTTGAAATCCTCGTCGAAGACAAGTGGATGAAACAGGACCTCCCAACTCACTTCTTGAGCCCGACCTTCTTTTCAGCCTCGTCCAGGGAGAGGTAGTCTTTTTCTTTTCCTTTCTTGTCCCTTTCCTGGGCGATGTAGCCCAAGGTCCGATCTTCCACCATTTCCAGGAGCTCCTCCATCTTTTCGAACTTTTCGATCGGGACCAAGACGGCAAAAGGCCGTTTGCGGCGCTCCAGAACCACCTTGCTCGTCTTGAGCGCCTTGAGAACTTCATCCAGCTTGGTCCGGAGCTCGGAGAAGGGGACTAAAGTCGTTGTTTCAGAGAGGGTGTACACGTCAACAACACTATAGAAAGGCTGTTTAAAAGTCAATACAGTAGGATAATTGGTGATATGCCGATCTGTGTGCCACAGCAAGGTACCGGTTACTTTCTGGTGTTTCAGTGAGCCAGTGACTCCAAATACCTCTCCGCATCAATCGCCGCCATACAGCCACTGCCAGCAGCGGTGATCGCCTGACGATAGACATGATCCTGGACATCACCACAGGCGAAGACGCCTGGAAGATTCGTCTTCGAGCCGTCCTTGGTGACGATATAACCGTTCTTATCCATCTCGATCTGGCCCTTGAAGAGCTGGGTATTCGGCTCATGACCAATAGCGACAAAAAGCCCGGCGACTTTTAATTCGTTCACTTCGTTTGTCTTTAAGTTCTTGAGCTTGAGTGCCTGGACCTCTTTCTCTCCGATGACATCTTGAACCGCCGTGTCCCAGATAAACTGGATCTTTTTATTCGCGAACGCACGGTCCTGCATGATCTTTGAGGCGCGTAGTTGATCACGACGGTGAATGACCGTGACCTTGGTGCAAAATCGGGTCAGAAAAATCGCCTCTTCCATTGCGGAATCCCCTCCGCCAACCACCGCAACCTCCATGTTTCGGAAAAAGGCGCCATCACAGGTGGCACAGGTGGTCACTCCTTTACCCATCAGCCGTTTTTCATTCGGGAGACCGATCATACGGGCGGAGGCTCCTGTGGAGATAATGACGGCGCGGGCCTCATGTTTTTCATTGCCGACCTCAACCAGAAATGGGGTTTTCTTGAGGTCAACCCGCGTCACATCCTGAGTCATAAATCGTGTCCCAAACCGCTCCGCCTGCTTCCGGAAGATTTCCATGAGTTCAGGGCCGAGGATCCCATTCGGAAAACCGGGAAAATTTTCCACTTCCGTCGTAAGCATCAGTTGGCCACCTCTCTGGTATCCTTCGATACAGAGCGGATTCAGGTCAGCCCGAGCGGTATAAAGCGCTGCGGTGAGGCCTGCGGGTCCGGAGCCTATGATGATGACGTTTTCGGTGGTCATTTAGAAGGGAATATCATCGTCCGAATTACCCAGAGGTGATGGTTTCGTTTCCTCTTCGGAAACGACTGGAGGGGCTTCGACATCTCGAGTGCGACCTCCGCCAGTTCCTGTTCCTAAAAACTGAACCATCTGGGCGACAACCTCTGTTGTGTTTCGCTTATGACCTTCCTTGTCATTCCATTCACGGGTCTGGAGCCGCCCCTCGACATAAACCTGGCGCCCCTTTTTGAGGTACTCTTTACAATTTTCTGCCTGTTTTCCGAAGACGACGATACGATGCCATTCCGTTCGTTCGCCAGGATTCCCATCTTTTGCCGTCCATCGTTCTGATGTGGCGATGTTGAAATTGGCGACCGGTTGGCCGGAGGGGAGAAATCGGATCTCCGGATCACCACCAAGATTTCCAACAAGGATCACTTTATTGACTGACGCCATAAGTCCTCCCTTTTTTTGAACCTGAGGTAGAACGATTGCCTTGATTTGGCAAGGGGGAATTTGTACAAACAGAGTTCATGATATCACCCGTTGTCCTCATTTTGGCGGCTGGAGAGGGGAAGAGGATGAATTCTTCTCTGCCCAAGGTGCTTCATTCGCTCGCAGGGAAGCCGATGCTTTCCCATCTCTTGACCACCGTCAAACAACTCAAGCCGAAAAAGACTATCGTTGTCTTCGGTCATCAGGCGAAAAAGGTAAAAGAAACTTTTCGAGACTCGAAGGTGACTTGGGTTCTGCAAAAGAAGCAAAAGGGGACTGCCGATGCGGTTCTTTCGGCATCGCGGGTTCTCTTGGGGAGTAAGGGGCCGCTCTTTATACTGTATGGAGATGTTCCGCTTTTGAGAATCGAGACGTTACGTCAGATGCAGCGGTCATTTTACCAAGAGAAGGCAACACTCACTTTTTTGACGACCTTTGTCAAAAATCCAACCAGTTACGGGCGGATTATTCGCAATACTGCCGGCGAGGTGATCAGGATAGTGGAGGAAAAAGACGCCACTGCCGAGGAGAAAAAGGTTTGCGAGGTCAATTCGGGACTTTACCTTGTCGACTGCCAGGAGGTCCTCAAGGGGGTTCGGGAGATCGAAAAGAGCCTCGTGACCGGAGAGTATTATCTGACTGACTTGATTGAGCAGTTTTTGAGAAAAGGGAAAAAGGTCGTTTCCGTCGTTGCCGATGATTCCCAGGAATGTCTTGGTATCAATAGTCGTTTGGAGCTGGCGAGGGCAGAGAGTCAACTTCGAAGAAGGATTAATGAATCCTGGATGGCCAGGGGAGTTACGATGAGAAATCCGGATTCGATTTCGATCGATGCCGATGTGATGTTGGAGAGAGATGTTCAAATCCATCAGGGGGTTGTGGTTACCGGGAAGAGCCGGATCCATAAAGGAGCGGAGATCCTTCCTTATTCTGTGATTGAAGAGAGTGAGATCAAATCTTTTGCCCGTATCGGTCCTTTTGCGCATTTGAGACCGGGGAGCGTGGTAGGGGAGGGGGGGCATGTCGGAAATTTTGTCGAATTAAAAAAGGCGCGCCTCATGAAGGGGGTCAAGGCGAATCACCTCTCTTACTTGGGAGACACCGTGATTGGAGAAGGGACGAATGTCGGGGCCGGGACGATCACCTGTAACTACGATGGATTCAAGAAACACAAAACCGTCATCGGCAAGAATGTATTTATTGGCAGTGATGTGCAATTTGTCGCCCCTGTTAAGGTTGAAAACGGCGCCTGGATCGCTGCCGGAACGACGGTTACGAAAAAAGTTCCCAGAGATTCCTTGGCTATTACCAGAGTTGAGCAAAAGAATATTAATGGCTGGGTTAAAAGGAGAAAAAGGTCTAGACACTAAGCACTAGACACTATTCACGGTACTTTATGTGCGGGATCGTTGGTTACATTGGGAAACATCAGGCAACCGGGATTCTGATCGATGGACTTCGTCGCCTGGAATATCGCGGCTATGACTCGGCCGGTATTGCCGTCTGGGAAAAGGGGAAGGTTCAGATTGTTCGGGCGGTTGGCAAGTTATCGGAACTCGAGTCGAAGGTTCAGCCTTCTCCACCGAAAGGTCAGTTGGGGATCGGTCATACCCGTTGGGCGACCCACGGCCGGCCAACCGAGACCAATGCCCATCCGCATAAGGCGGGCCCGGTGGTCCTGGTCCACAATGGAATTTTTGAAAATTATTTAAAACTCAAATCGGTTTTGTCGAAGAAGGGACACAGGATCAAGACAGAGACGGATACGGAGCTTGCCTGCCATCTGATTCAACAAAAACTTTATGAGGGGCTCTCGATGGAGAAGGCGTTTCAGAAGGCGCTTTCCGAGATCGAAGGTTCCTATGCCCTTGTCGTCATGAATGAGGATGAACCGGACCGGCTCTATTTTGCGCGTCGGGGGTCTCCTCCGCTTGTTGTCGGGATTGGTCAGGGGGAAAATTTTGTCGCCTCGGATATTCCTGCGGTGATCTCACACACGAGACGTGTTATTCTGCTCGAAGATGGCGATTGTGGAATCCTGACCCGGGATCATTGTCAACTCTGGGATCATCACTTCAAGAAGATCAAACGACCGATTCGTTCTGTGACCTGGAGCCTCTCGATGGCGGAGAAGGGGGGATTCAAGCATTTCATGTTGAAGGAGATCTTTGAACAACCGCGTGTGATTGCTGATACGTTGTCGGGTCGTCTTGAGGAGAGCCGGGGAAGGATCAGTTTAAAGGATATCGATCCTCTTTTGAATTCGAATGGTTCTTTCCCTTTTGACAAGATTTATGCCGTCGCCTGTGGGACCTCGTATCACGCCGCGATGGCCGGAAAATACTATATTGAAGATATGGCACGCCTGCCGGTTGTGGTCGATCAGGCCTCCGAGTTTCGGTATCGAAATCCGATTCTTGATCGCCGGACGCTTGTGGTCGCCATTAGCCAATCGGGAGAGACGGCGGATACGCTGGCTGCTATTGACCTGGCCAAAAAAGGAGGGGCGAAGATTGTTTCGATTTGTAACGTGATTGATTCCGCCATCGCCCGCGCCTCTCACGCGACCCTCTACACACGAGCCGGTCCCGAGATTGGTGTCGCCTCGACGAAGGCGTTTACCACTCAACTGGTGATGCTTCTGCTGTTGGCCCTTCATTTGAGAAAGATTCGGGGTCTCCCCTCCATGCAGAAGGAGGCGTTTCAGGCGTTGGTTCGTTTGCCGAAGCAGATGGAGAAGCTCTTGAAGATTGATTATACCTCCCTCGCTGAGAGGTATGGGCAACACCCTAATTTTCTCTACTTCGGTCGTGGGGTTAATTACCCGATCGCTCTGGAAGGGGCGCTTAAACTGAAGGAAATTTCCTACATCCATGCCGAGGGGTATTCGGCCGGTGAGATGAAGCATGGGCCGATTGCGCTGATCGACAATGGGATGCCGGTCGTCGTGCTGGCGCCTCGAGACCATACCTACGAGAAGGTTTTGAGTAATATCGAGGAGGTCCGTGCCCGAGGGGCCGATGTGATCGCCTTGGCGACCCAGGGAGACCAGCAGATCGCCGAAAAGTGTCGTGACGTGATCTCTATCCCGAAGGCGCCGTGGTATATCACACCGATCTTGATGTCGGTCCCGCTCCAGCTCTTGGCCTACCATATCGCAGATCATAAGGGGACCGATGTGGATCAACCGAGAAATCTTGCGAAGAGCGTTACCGTCGAATGATCTTCTTAACTTCAGGTAAAAAGTCTTGAATCGTTTTGAGATACTCCTCATCGGAGATGCCAAGGTAGTCGTGAACGGCGAGGTTGCGATCCTCCAAAAAATCGAGCCACTTCTCGACATCGTCGATCATCCCAAGTCGTCCTGCTTGTTTGATAACCTCTTTCGGACTATAAACCTCGATCCCCTCTTCAATGATTCTTCGTTTCAGATCTTTCCAGGCATATTCAAGGCAGACCTCGAAGCTTTTAGAAATGGCGGAGGCATAGAGGGAATCTTTCTTCGTCTCTTTTAAAAAACTGAGTGCATGCTCCAGTTTTTGGATCGCATCTTTCAGTTTGTCCTGTTTTTCATCATTCGGTTTTTTCATTGGGAGATACTCCTCTGAAGTTCAAGCCAGTCTAATTGATTTCCGCTCAAAAATAGCCAGTTTTTTGATATTTCCTGTAGAAATGTAATGGGGGCCCGATTGAGATTAATCAAATCAATCATCACAGGGAGAGACTCGACCAGCTCATCTTTGCGTCTCAGAAGTTTTCTATAGATGGGATGAGGAAGTCCCTTTTTTGAAAAGGCACCAATATCCCAATCTGAATAACGGTGGGCCCTCTTTTGAGTTCGTGAGCCAAAGAGGACAAAGGTGATGGTCGGGAATTCTTGATGTAATTGATCCACGACGGCGGCAATTTTTTGGAAAGACTGGGAGTCCTCTTTCTTTTTTTCGGTCAGAACTTCGGACGGCTTGAGTTCCAGCGACTCGAGCATTTTTTCGAGGGCAGCGGGTAGGACGCGATGCCCTGAGAGATAATAATGAATCGTGTTTCGGTGGATCCCCAAGGTCTTTGCCAATTTTTCGATAGACCGATATTTGGTCCTGATCGCCTCTCGGAATTTCACCGCATCCAATACGAACATAATCGCCAATACTATAAAATGACTAATTATATTAGTCAATAATACAATATTAATATTTAAAAAATGGGCCACCGATTGAAATCGGTGGCTTAGAAAAACAATAAATTCCTATCGGAATTCCTATCGGAATTAAGACAACCTTTCTACCATTCCCGACGATGCCTCTGCCATGGCACTACAAGCCTCCGATGAGGTGAAGGCGTTATTTCCGGGGAATCATTTCATTGATGCAGTGGAACTAGGTCCCGAGGATGGAGTGCTTCTCGATCTCGATGGGATTCAATATGACAAGGCAGAAGGGAAAGGGAGACCAGGGCTTCTTTACAGGGGGCAGTTCCGTCAGGCCATCAGAGATGCCTCTCAACAGAGAGACAGGTTTGTCATTGTTGGTTTTACAAGAGACCGGAACATACATCCTAAGGGGAGCGTGGCCTGGGATTTTCTAAAGACACTCTACGGGAATGAGGGGGCTGGTGGAAGGGTTTGGCATGTACCGATCAGTGAACCTGGAGTTCTCCATACAGCTCACGGACCCGTTCAGGGTGTCCGATGGTTGATTTGTTGGAGAATGACGATTGCGGGATTTGCTTTTGTTGCGACTATTTCTTCACTTCGTTAGTTCTTTTCTAATGGCCAGTTGGTTCCTATTTTGTCATAAGATCTCATGGCATATGAATTAACAATATTATATGCTTGATTTAGGCATATTATTGTCTAAAATAAGGCATATGAGAACCACACTCGACCTCCCTGAAGATCTTGTCAAGCAGGCAACCAAACTGTCCAAGAAGAAAACCAAGACGGAAACGATCACCACCGCCTTGAGTGAATATATTCGTCTCAAGAAATTGGAGAAATTGGCGCAAGCGGCCGGTAACGTCCTGCTAGATCCCCACCATGATTGGTCAGCGGCGCGGCACAAGAGATAATTCGGATTATGGACAAGGTTCTTATCGACACTTCAGTTTGGGTTGCCTTCTTCAGAGGGAAGGAAAAGACGATTGTCGATCAAGTCTCCTCTCTTTTAACAAAAGGTCGCGTTGTCATTGCGGGACTTGTTTTGACCGAACTTCTTCAAGGGGCATTGAATGATAAGGAGCTGGCAAAAATTGTAACACTCTTGGAACCGGTGGAGCGGATTGATCCTTCCAGTGATTTATGGGAGGAGGCTGGGCGCCTTTCTTATTCAATGAGGAGGAAGGGATTAACCATTGCTACGCTGGATGTTCTTTTAGCAGCCTTAGCGATTGAAAACGACTGTCTTGTTTTTACTCTCGACAAGCATTTTACTCTGATTGCCAAACATTCTGATTTGAGGATTTATTCATAAGAATTTTTCCTAAAAATGCCACAACTCCAACCCTCCTTTGGTCGATAAGTTAAGTAAGTATATGCGTAATCTCAATTGGTGGGACACTAGCCAGCTCCACCGGCAGTTTTCTCTCGAGAATCACGGGTCATTTCCTCCGGGATACGGTTCGCCTCTTCCAGGATATACATTTCCCTCGATCACTGACCCTAGTCCAATGGACCGTGATTCGGCGCTCCCTTTCTATTCCGAAGCCCCTATCTATGTGCCTGTTCAGACACCGTTTGGCCAAGTGGTTCTTGCCGATGACAAAGCAGGGACTGGAGTCGATCGAGTGGTGGAGGCGGACCAGGTGACACCAGTTTCTTCGAGGGATCTGAGGTACCAAAGTCTTGTAAGACCACTCAGAGGAAGTCTTGGGATGTATCTTCCTTGGACGATCCAGGGATACTTTGAGGACCGAGTGGCGGTTGAGGCAAGCTTAAGGGAGAAAAATTATGTAGAGGTATTCGAGGGCCTCGAAAGATTAAATCATACCCCTCAGCCCATTCCTGTTGATAACGAGTGGGCACACAGCATTCTCTTGGGGGTTTTTAATTCTGTCGAGCAGGAATTCCATAGCGTTTTCAGAGATGAGAATCCGTCTGTGCAGGATATCCAGAGAGTCTTGGCTCAGCTTGAGTGGGTCCCGCTGGCCTTACAAAAACATGAGGTTACGTTACCCGAGAGGATAACGGCTGAAGAGAGACAGGAGCTCAAACGACGAGGGGTATGGGCGATTGTCTCTGAACTGGATCGGAGATTCCATAAAACGCCGCACACAGAAGACGGTCGTTTGAAAATTTATGGTGAAGATCTAACGGAGATCACAGAGATTCTTAAACTGGGGTATCGGTGGTCCCAAGAGGCAAATGTTGATGATCTCGCACTCCTTGCCCGACTCGAAACCTTCCGTTCAAGTCTCATTCAATCAGCCCTGACATCGACCAGAACGGTTTATCGAAACGTCAGGGAGAGGCCAGAGTCTTTTCTTCAGGGGATCGAGATTATAGAGGAATTGCTTGCGGTAGGCTCATTCTTTATCCAGACTGAAAGAGAAGATGACAATCAGGTGAGAGAAGAAATTTCCAGGCTCAAAGAAGGTGCCCGGTATGTTGCCGTATTATCAGCCTTAGAGGCGGTGGACGAGGCTTGTGTTCTCTCTGTTTGCGATCCTTATAAAGCTGGCTGGGCGCAGTTACCGATTGAATATGCTCGCAATCAGGTCGCGGGGACTCCCGACCGAGGGGCTTCCAAAAGAAATCTTGCGGCGCTTGATGAGGCGACGAGCAAGCTCCGTCAAGGGGTTGAAAATTTCTATAATTATGCGTCAATTAAGATTGTGGGTCCTTTGCTGAGGTGGTTGGTATCATAACCTCAAGACCTTCCTGATTTCTCGCTGATTTCTCGCGCAACCTCCATCTGATTTCGACGATGGCCTCATCAAGAGGGGGGAAATTCATAATGGCAGCTGATGTTGTAGCCCTCGTTACTTTTGAGGATGATGGTCGATGTGGCGCCATCGATGGCTCCGGAACGGTCTACAATCTCTACAGAAATCCGGATTTCCCAGGTCTTCTTGCCGCAGATGTTAATAATGATGGTCAGATTTTGTGTGAACCGAACCGACGGGGCGTTCGGGATATTTTTATTGCAGATAATCTGAACAGCCTCGGTTCGAGATCAATGTTTGGTCTCAGGTCAATATGTGAAGACCGTGACGGATGGCAGAGGACTGGTGGAACGATCACCGAGAGCAAGTTGCTTGGCCTCCTGGAATGCAGGGTGCTTGGTTATAAAGAGCCTTCACTCTCAGACAAGATCGGTCAGCTCTGGCCCCTTGGCCTTTTTGTCGCCGGTGCACTCTTCACCGTGGTTGGACTCTTTTTTAACACAAGGGCCGATCGACAATTTCTTAAAATCGATATTCTTGCCCCTCATGCGGAGAAGGTTTGGAAGCGGATATCACGGGTCCAGGTCGCGTCAAAGACGGTGATTGTGATTGGCGTTATTGGGCTTGTTGTTGGTGGCGTTGCTCTGGCAGATCAAATGATGAAGAATCGGGATTGAGTCCGTCCTCTTAAAGAATGGCGAGTGACTGACTCGCCTTTTCCACCCAAGGGTAATATTTTTCAACAGCCAATCCGACCAAAAACCAGACAGGGGCATACAAGAGCGTGATCTGACCTCTAAAGTTCAGACGATCTGTGTATTGCCAGATGTGTGTCCCCACGAATGCCGTCAGAATAGTTCCCGACAAAAATTCGACGAGATAGATCGCCGACATGTAGACGATGCCGCGTACGGGCCAGCTATAAGAGGAAACAAACTTCCAGATGATCGGAAATAGAATAGCGAGGAGACCGTAAATCGGGAACATCCAGACAAAGCTGAATCCATGCAGACGGAGGCGTCGTGTCCGGAAGAGATCGAGGAGCGCTGTGAAGCAGACCTCTCCGGCGAGACCGACGACACCGAAGATCACGAACTTCCAGACCAGCGGCGACACTTACGTCGCCTTTTTTAGAAGAGATTCGTAGCTGACCCCTTCGCCGTTATCCGTGCTGACTGGAAGACCGAGATCCTTCCACCCCTTTTGATCGGGCGCCCCACCGAATCCGCCATGGATGTTATAGAGTTTCTTGAATCCAATGCGATCAAGAATCTCGCAGGCCTTTTGGGAGCGTCCCCCCATCTTGCATCCGACGACGTAGGTCTTGTTTTTATCGAGGACCGCCTCCGCAACGCGTGGGAAGTCGCCGTTTGGGACCATCTCTCCCCCTGTCATATGGAGCAACGGGATGTTGATCGCCTTGGCTGCATGTCCCTGCGTGAACTCAGGGATCGAGCGGACATCGAGGTAGGTCACCTCGGGGTCCTTGTCCAGAATCTCCTTTGCCTTATCAGGTGTTGTTTGTTGGATTGGCATGTTTCCTCCTTGTCAAAGAAACTTTATCTCACTACTTTATATACCAATGCAACTCAATCCTCAACAACTCGAAGCGGTTTATCACACCGACGGTCCCCTCCTGATTCTCGCCGGGGCGGGGAGTGGCAAGACCCGCGTGATTACGCATCGGATCGCCCACCTGATTCACGAGAAGAAGGTAACGCCCTGGAATATTCTCGCGGTGACCTTTACGAATAAGGCAGCGGAGGAGATGAGAAATAGGGTGACAGCGCTCCTGGGGAACAGGGCTGAGATATGGGTCTCTACCTTTCATTCCTCTTGCGTGCGGATCCTGAGGAAGAATGCCGAGCGGATCGGCTACAGCCCTGATTTCGTGATCTATGACGACGCCGATCAGATGTCCCTTCTTAAAAGTTGTCTCGACGAATTAAAAATTGCCGAGCGGGCGTTTCACCCCCGGGCGGTTCTTTCTCGTATCGACGGGGCCAAAAATCAATTGATTGATCCTGAAAAATATCTTTCCTCCACCTCAGATTTTTTTGAGAGGCGTGTCGGAGAGATCTACAAACTTTATCAGGAAAAACTCTTTCGCTCGAATGCGCTCGATTTCGGTGATCTCTTGATGAAGACGGTCTTGCTGTTTGAAGGACACCCGTCTGTTTTGAATCATTATCAGGATCTTTTTCATTACATCATGGTCGATGAGTATCAGGATACGAACCTCGCCCAATATCGCCTGATCCGTCTTTTAGCCGAGAAGAGGAAAAATCTCTGCGTGGTGGGGGATGATGACCAGTCGATCTATGCCTGGCGAGGGGCGGATATTAACAACATCCTGTCCTTTGAGAGGGATTTCCCCGGAACATGCGTGATTCGTCTGGAGCAGAATTATCGCTCGACCCAGAGGATCCTGAAGGCGGCCTCCGGCGTGATTGCGCATAATTTCGAGAGAAAGGGGAAGACGCTTTGGACAGAGAATGAGGAGGGGCCCAAACTTCTCGTTTATACGGCACAGGATGAAAAGGACGAGGCCCGTTTTGTTGTCGCGGAGATCGAGAGATTCTGTCGTGAAGAGGGGAGGCGGTACAACGACTTCGCCATTTTTTATCGAACCAATGCGCAGTCACGAACTTTTGAGGATGAATTCAGGAAGAAAAAGGTTCCGTATGAAATTTACGGGGGCGTTCGTTTTTATGATCGAAAAGAAGTCAAAGACATCCTCGCCTATGTGCGGATTTTGGTGAATTTCAAAGATTCTCTATCCCTGAAGAGAATTATCAATACGCCAACACGCGGGATCGGGAAGAAAACCGTCGAACTCCTGGAGGGGTATGCCGACCAACATGATCTCCCCCTTCGCGAGGCGCTTTCTCAGGCGGATGCGATCAACGAGCTTTCATCGGGACAAAAACAGAAGTTGAAAGAATTTAGCGGAAACCTCGATCGTTGGTTTCATCAGATAAAGTCCCTGAAACTTTCCGACCTCGTGAAGATGATTATAGAAGAGTCTGGTTACGGTGAGGATCTGGAGAAGCAGGAGACGGTCGAGGCTGAAAATCGTCTCGAAAACCTCCAGGAACTTCTGAATGTGCTCGAGGATTTTGCGCGGACAAATCCCTCCGGCAGTTTCTCCGATTTTCTGGAACAGGCCGCCCTCGTTGGTGACACCGATAACTGGGACCCAGCCAAGGGGATGGTTCCGATGATGACGCTTCACCTTGCGAAGGGGTTGGAATTTTTAAACGTTTTTTTGGTCGGTGTGGAAGAGGGACTTTTCCCTCATGCACGATCGATGGAAAACCCTGTCCAGCTGGAGGAGGAGAGGAGGCTCTGTTATGTCGGGATGACGCGGGCCAAGAGGCGTCTTTTTCTGACGCATGCGATGCGCAGAAATCTTTATGGAGGGGATCAATACCCGATGCCGTCGCGTTTTCTGGAGGAGATTCCAGCAAGTGAACTCGACCGATCGTCTTATGAACCTCCGTTTTCGAAGGAAGAAGATGAGCCTGCCTTTTCTTATGAGAGCGAATCCCAACTTCCTGACGAGGGGATCCGGATCGGGATGCAGGTGAGGCATCCGGCTTTTGGAGTCGGAGTGGTCAAAAAACGGGAAGGAAGGGGCGAAGGACAAAAAATCACCGTCTATTTCCAGGATGGGCGGGTGAAGACCTTGATGGTTAAATTCGCCGGGCTTGAGGTTTTGTGATTATAACGCCCAAAGATGAATCCGGATATCGTCCGGATTTTTGAAGGAATCCTCCGTATCGAGCGTATCATCATCCTCCAAAACCCGCGTCAGAAATTTTCGGATCTGTTGGATGTCGTTATACGGTTTCAGGAGGACATGGATATCGGGGGTCTCGACATGGAGTTTGATCTTTTGAAAATCACAGACATAACCGGTGGTCAGAATAATTCGGAGTTGTGGGAACGAGGCCTGGGCCTTTTGGATCAGTTCAAAACCGTCCATATACGGCATCACCACATCGGCAATCAGGATATCGACTCCATTCGATGTCAGGTACGAAAGCGCCTCAAAAGGGTCTGAGGTGATAAAGGTCTGGCACTCCTGCTTGTCGAGGATCTTTCTCCAGGCACGAAGCAGAATTTCATTGTCATCCACCACCACAACCCTCTTTGGTTGTTGCGAGGAGGAACTCTCATTTGGAAGTGCCAAGGCCATCTATCCCAAAACTTTGCAATCATTATGCCAAGATGCTTTTTTAAAGCCCTTTTGGGGGATATAATTAAGTATATGAAATTACTTGTATTTTTTGTAACTCCCTTAAAGGATTTTGGAAAGGGGGGGATATGAAAGGGTAGAATTGAACTCAGTTCTCTAGGGTTTTTGACACCTTGGCTTGCGGGCCTTCGGGCTGCTTTTGGTTCGACCTTTCTTTAAGAAATTGAGGGAGGGTAAGGCCAATAAAGAAGGCGATGATCGCCACAATGACCATGAGTTCGATCAGTGAGAAACCATTTTTTTTCATAATCCCTCCAAGATAATTCAGGGTAGTACTCAAGATACCTTGGGCGCGTCAAGTAGCGCCTTTTTTCCCGTCCAGATTCGATAGGCAAGAACAGCCTGATGAAGGAGCATCCCGAGTCCTCCGTGCGTCTTCAGATGACATCTCTTGGCCTCTTTGAGGAGGTGCGTTATCAAAGGACGATAAACGATATCCGAGACAATTGCCTTCGAATGGAGGAACAAGAGGGGGGGGAGATTCTTGAAACCTGTCCCTTTCAATCCGACCGATGTGGTGTTGATCAGCAGGTCGATTTTGGGAAAGAGGGGGGCAAGGTCCGTTGGATGGAAGCGGACCACCTTAAAAGCAGTTTTTGGGAAATGCCTCTTGAATTCATCGCAGAGCCTCAAGGCCTTGGATCGGGTCCGATTCGTCAGGAAGATCTGTCGGGCCCCATGGCGACCGAGGGTGTAAAGAATCGCCCGTGACGCCCCGCCAGCGCCGATGACCAGGATCGATTTTCCTCGCGGTTCGAAACCGGTCTCCCTCCGGAGGGAGAGGGAATACCCCTCCGCATCGGTGTTGTAACCGATCAGGCGATTTCCTCTCACGACGACCGTATTAGCTGCCCCGATGATTTTGACCGCCGGATCGATTTTATCGAGGAAAGGAAGGATCGATTCTTTGTGCGGGATAGTGACATTGAAACCGACAAGCCCCCAACCGCGACACTTTTTAACAAACCGGCCCAGATCTTTCTTTTTCAGGTGAAACCGCAAATAGAGATGAGGAAGGTTTTTCTTTTGAAAAAAGGAGTTGAACATCTGCGGTGAGAGTGAATGATCAATTGGATCACCGATAATTCCAAAGATTTTAGAGATCATACCTTGAGGATTTTCTTTGTGGAGTGAATATCATTTTGGATCTGTTGGGATAGTTCCCGCGGTGAGGAAAAAGGAATTTCATCCCGGATTCTTTCGACAAACTCGATCTCCATCTGATGCCCCAGAATTTTCTTCTGGAAATTAAGAATATGGGTTTCGATCGAGAGTGTTCTGGGACCGAAGGTTGGATTTCGCCCGATATTTGTGACGCTGGGGTGAGATTTTTTTCCCAGGATTGTCAGGGTGGCGTAGACTCCAACTGGCAAGATAAGATCGTTTTCCGATCTCAAGTTTGCTGTGGGGATTCCGAGGATCTTTCCCCCGAGTCCTCGCCCCCCCACGACCTTTCCTGTCATTCGATACGGTTTTCCAAGGAGTTCTGTTGCCTGGGAAATCTGCCCCTTCGAAAGCAGGGAGCGGATCTGTGTGCTGGAGACCAACATCTCCTTCCAAAGGAACGGCTCGACGACCGTGACGCGAATGCCTGCTTTTTTCCCCATCGCCTCGAGTGTCTCGACCGTGCCACCCCGATGATAGCCGAAAGTGAAGTTGTAGCCGACAAAGATCTCTTGAGGTCGAATCTGGCGGAGCAGAATACGGTCAAAAAAATCCTGGGCGGAGAGTCTGGAAAAGGCGGGGGTAAATTTCTGGACAACAACCCTGTCAATGCCGTTTGCCAGAATCGCGGCACGTTTTTGCCTTTGGGTCATGATCATCGGAGGACAGGATTCGGGGACCAGGATGCGTGCGGGGTGAGGATCGAAGGTATACGCAAGACTTTTCCCGGAATGCTCCTTGGCACAATGGGCAACCTTTTGAAAAATCTTCTGGTGTCCTCGATGGACGCCATCAAAAACACCGATCGTCATGACGAGGTTTTTCACGGTTTCCCTTTCCAGACAATCCACTGTTTCCTCGTCGTGCGCTCATGATCGTCTTGGGCAGCGACCGTGACGAGATTAGCACCCTCTTTCAGTTTTACTTTTGTTTCAAAAGCGAGGGAAGGGGGGTGGTCTTTTTGAGAGAAGTAGGCGACCTTGTTCCGTCCGACGAAGATAAAGATATGCCGAACGGACTCATCATCCGAGACATTTCCCTTCAGAGTTAGCTGACTTTGATTCGTCTTCAGAGGAGGGAGATTGAGGGAAATCCGCGGTGATTCATGCCAGGGACCGGGCGCCGAAGAGACCGAAGAGTTCGGTTTTGTGGGGAGTTCAATACGATCGATCAATTCCTGATCGCGCTTTTTGTCGCGGATGGAGAGCTCAAATGATACCTTTTCGTGATCTTCTGGCATTTTATCAGCGATCCGGAACAAGAGAAGGACCGGGGCTTGATTCCCCAGGCCCATCTTGGGAAGTTCCTCGCGCCCTTTCTTAATAAAGATCTCAGGGCCATTCAAGTTTTTGAGATTGACGACCGGTTCGGCGCTCTCACCCGGTCCCTCGTTTTTTACCATGATCTTGAGTCCGATTGTTTCCCCCCTCTCAGGGACTCCGTTTTGATTGCCCGAGGTTCCCTTTTCACCCCCATCATGAATGGAGTAAGAATAGGCGAAGAAGGGGAGAGGGATCTCTTGGATCAAGAAGTCGAGGGTGACAGGGGCAGGGAGACGACGGTAGGCCTCCCGGAAATTGAACTGAACCGGTTCACTACGTGGTATCGCGTTATCAGAGGTCTTAATCTGGGTATTCCAGGAACGTTTCTCTCCGGGCTTCAGGTGACCAAAAGGGAATTCAATATTATCAAAGAGGGGATCATCGCTTTTGCTGACAGAGGCGAATTGATAGAGATCCCCGGTCCCTTGATTTTCGACCTCCATTTTCAAAACCGCTGAGGTGCTTGGGGGGATTACCTTGAGGGGATTGCCTTGCGTATCGGTAAGGGTCACCGTCACAACAGGTTTGGGAGATCCTCCCTTCGGACCCTTGGACCAATCGATTCCAATTTTTGTGAGAGACTCCTCGATCCTTTTCTTTTCTTCCCCAGCGGTTGTTTCGATTAATTTTGAAATCGGTTCTGCAGGGGATTGGAGCATTTTTTTGGCGAGCTGGATCGGAAAGTCTTCTTCCAGACCGATTTGGTACGATTCCTCGTCTTCTGATTTCTTGGGATCGCTGGCGAGATATTGGAGCCGAAACTCTGCTTGAGGGGCAGGGAGCCGTTTTTCCTTCTCATCATCGGAATCCCTTCGCTCATCCTCATAAAGATTGACTGTTTCTTTTTGAACAGTCACCGGCAGGAGTTCAATGTTTGGTTGGACGCCGATCGATTGCACCTCACGATCTCCTGCGGTGAGATACTTCGCGATAGTCAGTTTGAGTGCGGAACCGTCTCGCAGGTCATAGACCGTTTGGACTGTCCCTTTGCCAAAGGTCAGAGTCCCCAGCACCTGGGCCCTCTTCGTCTGCTGAAAGGTTCCGGCGACAATTTCCGAGGCGGAGGCGCTTCCTTCATTGACGAGGACGACGAGGGGGATTGATTCGAGGGGGGAGCCTGGTTTCGCCTTTTCAAGATCCAGCGAGCGACGCCCGACCGCCTTCACGATAACCCCTTCCGCCAGGAATCGGTCTGCCATTTCAATCGCCTGATCGAGGAGACCGCCTGGATTGTTTCGGAGATCAAGAATGAGTCCCTCGAGGCTAGGGCTTTGTTTCTGGAATTTTTTAAAGAGCCCATCGAATTTGTCGGCGGTGTCTTCCTGGAAATGTTTGATCTTGACGAGGCCGATTTTTTGATCCTCGAGCAATCGTCCCGCGACCGAACGGATTTCAATCTTGGCTCGTGTGAGGGTAAACCGCAGCGGTGTTGGTGTCCCATCTCGTTGGATCAGGATAGTGACCTGGCTTCCTACCGCTCCTCTGAGTTTTTCAACCGCCTCGGTAAGAGACATGTTAATCGTCGCCTCTTCATCGATCTGGATAATCCGGTCCTTGGCGCGAATCCCTGCCTTCCAGGCCGGCGTTTCTTCCAGGGGAGAAATGACCGCCAGGTGACCCTCGCGAAGCCCGATCACAATCCCGAGTCCCCCGAAGGTCCCCCGTGTTCCGATTTTAAATTCCTGGTAGACCTTTGGGTGCAGGAAATTGGAATGGGTATCAAGGGCATCCATCATCCCCGCAGCGGTCAAATACTCGCGTTCTTTTTCATCGAGACGTCCCTCATAATTCACCTTCAGAAACCCTAACGTTTGACGGAAGATGGGGATCAGATCCGAGAGGGTGAACGGGGAAGGGACCGAAATATCAGCGGTCTTGTCGGCATACCGGAGATGAATCTTTTTCTCCTCGATTTTGACGAGGAAGGGTGAGATAGAACCCTCCAGCTCTCGAGCCGCTTCTTCAAACAGTTTCTTCGGATCGATAGCTGTTGGATCAAAATAACTTTTTTCGATATAATGCAGCGTTTTCCCGATGATCGGGATATCAACAAGGGGGATTTGAGCCGATGTCTCTGGAGCTTTCCTGGCGAGGAAAAAAAGAGCGACGAGCAGACAGGTCAGGGCCAACCAGATTTTTTTCTTCATTTATTCAATATCTTACCGGTGGGCGGCGCTTTTTCAAGGTCAAAAAGTGGATTTTGCTCATTCTTATTCCTTTTCCTCTCTTTGCGGCGAGCGTTTTGCCTCTCGGCCTTAAGAAAATCACCGAAGAGGCAGCGATTATTTTTGTTGGGCACTGTGTCGGTTATTCCCATGAACTCGATGAAAGCGGTTTTCCCACCTACTGGGTTCAGTACCAGATTGAGGAAGGGGTCAAGGGGGTTCGGGATCGGGAAACGCTGTGGGTGAAGCGGTTCGATTTTCAAAAGGCCCCTGTTTGTTCGAAGACAGAGGAGGTCGTCCTCTTTCTCTATCCGGAAAGCCGAGCCGGTTTCACATCTCCGATCGGCTTTGGTCAGGGGCAATTTTCTGTTGAGACTGGAGAGAGTTGGAGGAAACAGGTCACGAGTTCCTATCCCCATCTTTCGGAGGAACTTGATGAGATCGATCTCGAGTCGTTTCTTGTGAAAGTTCGTCGGTGGGTGGTTCCATGAAAACACCACAAAAACCTTCCGAGAGACGATCTCGGGTCCTTGTGGCCAGTTGTCTTCTACTATTCTGCTTTTTATTTACAACAGGTGCCGGCCCTATCCTGGTCGATACCGAGCAGACCGGGCTTGGGGTCAGCTGGCAGGATCGAGTGGTTCGATATAACCCCGAATCAGGGGCTGAAGCTGGATTGGGAAGACTCTCCAATGAAGAGACCTTGGCGATCCTCCGATCATTTTTTGAGGAGTGGCAGAAGTTGACATTGAATGGGATTGCAGTGGCCAATTTTTCAGTTGTGGAGGGACAAGGGTTGGGGAGTGTGACACCGGATAATCTTAAGGATCATTTTAGCTACTGCCCCCCTACCGAGACCTGTCCCACTGAAGACCCACCCTTTGTCTTGGGTTCAGCACGGACGGGCCAGAGTCCGATTCTCTTTGATACCGATGGAGAGATTACCGATCTGATCCATGGAGAGGGGGCGAAGGAGAGCATTATCGGGTTTGCAGGCCCTCGTGTGATCGAGCGGGTCGAAGGGTTCTTGTTTATCACGGAGGGGCAGGCGGTCTTGAATGGACTTTTCATTGATTGTCCTGAGGGGGCGAAGGAGACCGATTCCTGTCAGGACCCGGAGGTGACGCTGGAGGAGTTTGAAGGGGCGATTTTCCATGAGATCGGCCACTTCATCGGTCTCGATCATACGCAGGTCAACCTTTCCTCTGCCGTAAAGGCGCTTTCGGGGGATAAGTCAGAGGTTGCCGGGATTCCGACAATGTTTCCGCTTTTGATCGATGGGAAGGAACAGAGGTCACCCCACTTCGATGATATTGTTTCATTGGCGCTTCTCTACCCCTCGAGCGCGCTCGGGACCTCCTTTTGTACCTTGCAAGGGAAGGTCTTCCAGGCTGATGGGATCACAGAGCTTCAGGGGGTGAATGTCGTTGCCAAGAGGGGGGATAATCCGCTTCTGGAGGCGACAAGCTTTGTCTCCGGTCAGCTCTACGTTGGCAGTTCGGAGAATTGTGAGGCCAAGGAGGGGGATTTTACGATCAAGGGACTGAGCCCCGGTGTTTCCTACCAATTGGAGATCGAGAAGATCAGTAGTGCCTTTACCGGAGGATCGAGTATCGAGCCCTGTGATCCCCCGCAGTCCGGTTTTCAGGCAACCTCGGTACCCGGCACGTTTGCCTGCTCTTCCGGGGGCGAGGTGATTATTACCGGCACACAGACGACGACGGATATTGTGACGACGAAGGGGACACAGAAGACTACTGATTCATCACCCGATGCTGGCGGGTGCGCGTTAATCCCTTTGACTTTCCACTCCTTCGCCCTATAATTTTTCCAACATGGGTGCTCCAGCTTGGGGGAACACAAAGAGATCCAGGGATCTTTTCGGCCTTCTTTATCTGGCGACAGGTCTCTTTTTCTTTCTGTGTCTTATTTCCTACGACTCCTTTGACCCTTCTCTGAATTCCTATGCACCGGGGCGTGAGGTCCACAATCTTGGCGGTGTGGTTGGATCGTATCTTGCCGATCTCCTCTATACCTTGGTGGGGTATGGGGCGTACGTCGTTCCGATCGCTTTTTGCGGACTGGCCGCCTGGTACCTTGTTTTTCGTGGAGAGATCGAGGCGCGTTGGGTCCGTTTGCAGGCGCTGCTGATGATGACGGTTCTCTCCTCTATCCTCTGTCATCTCCTCTTCGCGCCGATCGGAGAACGACCGATTGATGCGGGGGGGCTCATCGGGTGGTCTCTCGGTCATCTTTTGGTCTCTTCACTTGGAAAAACAGGGGCGTATCTCCTGGTGGGGGCCGGTTTGTTGATCGCTTTCATCTGGCTGACGGAGATCCCGCTCCTGATGATCTGGAAGTTTGCCCTGGATCTGGGTCGTCTCTGTGAAAAGAGGGCGGCGAGATGGGGCGAACTACTTTGGGCGCGTACCAAGCTCAGTATCGCTCAACTGACGAAGCGGTTTGGAGACAAGGGTAAAATAATCAAGAAACCTCAGCCGCTGCTGATCTCCCATCGACTGACAGGCTCAACAGCGACTTCCCCTGTTGCCATGCAGGCCTCAACGGCGATTGAGAAAACGATCGAAAGGGCGGTCCCGGGTCCGAAGATCCTTCCGCGTGCCGAGGTGAAAGAGACGCGTCGTGAACAATTGGAACTGATCAAGCCTGTTTCCGACTCCAAATATCAGCTCCCCCCGCTTACTTTTCTCGAATCGGAATCCCAACCCCAGGTCCATATTAATGAGGAATCGCTCAAACTCAATTCAAAGCTCCTCGAACAAAAGCTTCTTGATTATGGAGTCGAGGGAAAAATTACGAAGATCCATCCCGGGCCGATTATCACGATGTATGAATTCGAGCCGGCCTCGGGGGTGAAGGTTAACAAGATCGTGAATCTCGAGGATGACTTGGCGCTTACGATGGGGGGGAAGTCTGTCCGAATCATCGCCCCTCTCCCGGGAAAGGCGGCTGTTGGGATAGAGATTCCCAATAATGATCGAGAGACGGTTTGGTTGAAAGATATCATTGGTCACCCGAAATTTGAAAAATCGGAATCCAAACTGACGCTTGCCTTGGGGAAGGATACGGAAGGATTTCCGTTTGTGACCGAATTGGCGCGGATGCCACACCTGCTGATTGCCGGGGCGACCGGCTCCGGGAAATCGGTCTCGGTCAACTCAATGATCCTTTCACTTTTGTACAAATCAACACCCGAAGAGGTTCGGATGATCATGATCGATCTTAAGATGCTCGAGCTCTCTGTTTACGAGGGGATTCCACATCTTTTGCTTCCTGTCGTGACGCAGCCGAGGCGTGCGGCTGTCGCCCTTCATTGGGCCATTAAAGAAATGGAGAGACGCTATGAGATTCTCGCGGCGAAGGCGGCGCGCAATATTATGAGTTATAACAGCATGGTTTCGGAGAAGGAGCGGCTTCCCTTTATTGTGATCCTGATCGATGAACTGGCCGACCTCATGATGACGACCTCTCACGAGGTGGAACGTTATATTACGCGCCTCGCTCAGATGGCCCGTGCCGCCGGGATCCACCTGATCCTCGCGACACAGAGGCCCTCGGTCGATGTCTTGACCGGTCTTATCAAGGCGAATTTTCCTGCCCGGATCTCGTTCAAGGTGACCTCGAAGCATGATTCGAGGACGATCATTGATCGTGTCGGTTCCGAGCATCTGCTTGGTTCGGGTGATATGCTCTTTATGTCTGGTGGAACCTCCCGACTCTTGCGTATTCATGGCGCCTATGTCTCCGAGAAGGAGATATTGAAGGTGGTGGAGCATTGGAAGAATCAAGGCAAACCGAAATATTTGGAGGAGGAGGCGTTGAAGGTTCTGGAGACGAAGAGCGAAGAGGGAAGCGTGGAGGGCGAAGATGAGATTGAGGATGAACTTTATGATCAGGCGGTCAGTATTGTGACGGAAACACGTCAGGCCTCGATCTCGATGGTTCAACGCCGGCTTCGGATCGGGTACAATCGTGCGGCACGGTTGATCGAGAGGATGGAACGCGAAGGGGTGGTGGGGCCGGCGGATGGGGCGAAGCCGAGGGAAGTTTATGCGCAGGCGTTAGGTGGCATTGAACCTCAATGAACCGGTTATTCCCAATATTGTAGGGGCGTATCGCACGATACGCCCCTACTTTTTTGGTCCTGTCTCTTTGAGAAAGTGACAGCTATTTCGTTTCAAAATGCCACGTGAGTGACCGAATCGTCCCCTTCTTCGTATCGAGGCATTTAAGTCCTTCTACATTGAGGGTGTAAGCCATCTCAGTGAGAAGATCAGCATGTTTGCATATGATCTCATCTGGGGATGCCGAGAGTTCCAGATCACAAATCACGTGGTCCCCATTTGAGTCTCCAACACTGAAATAGGCCTTGCCCACTGTGGAAGGATCAATCGCGCAACTTGCCTGAACCATGATTGCCTCACTGGTGGCAACATTACGGGCACCGTTGCTAGGGATCGTCTTGACGATATGAGGTTCACCGGATGAAAGGGGAACATCGCCGATGTCGCCAATATCGCCAACTTCGGCTGCTTCTTCCTTAGCTTCAGAATCACCCTGACTTTGAGATTCCTCCTGATCAGACCCCTCCTCATCTCCTTCGTTTTCCACAACAGCTTCGTTTTGGGCCTGAAAATCATCACTGGGAATCGCGCTCGTACCAACAATCACAACCTCTCCCAGAGAAAGCTCCGAACCCTCTTCGAGAGTGAGGCTGTAAGAGCCGTGCCCTTCACTATCGCGGAACAACAGGGTCGCGACGAACTCATCGTCCCGAGAAAAACTGAGCGCGTACGTCTTATCGACCTCAAGATAAAGGCTGAAAAAACAGTTTTCATCAACAAGAGTATTTGCTGTGACTCCTGATGTATCCGTCGCATGCACGGCATCAGCTGCGCAGATCTCTTCAGACCCATCCTCAGCAAGTCCTTGGAGATTCCCATTGCTTGGCACAAATCCCGTAACTGCCCTTGTGATTGCCTCTTCGGAGGGCATCTTCTCTCGCTCAACAGACAGACACCCACCAAGCCCCACAAGGAGGGCTATAGTCAGCAGCCATTTGTATTTAATTGTCTTCATATAATTCTCCTATCATTCACAGCAAATTGGCTAGTCACTGGGCACCGCTGTGGTAAAGTGCCACGTGACTGACCGAATTCCGCCGTCATGATCGGCGCAATCCAGACCTTCCACCGTTGCGGTGTGATACATATTGGCCAAAAAATTATCGTGATTGCATATGACCTCTCTTCCCGAGGAAGAGAGACTCAGATTACAAGTAATATGACCTCCCTTTGAGTCTCCCACACTGAAATAGGCCCTGCTCAGAGAAGTAGGATCGACGACACAATTCGCCCGTACCTTAACCGGCTGATCAATTGAAACAAACTTCGCTTGATTCCTTGGAAGCACTTCGAGGATCCAATCCTCACCTGGCTGAAGCGGCACATCACCAATATCTCCGGCTGCTTCACAACTTGAGTTGTCTAAATCATTGGCATAAAAGAACCCATCGAAATCGCAATCCCGTTCATCAACGTCAGGAGTTCCATCGTTGTCATCATCCTCATCGTCAAAATCTACAATACCATCTCCATCCTGGTCATTTTGATAAGCAGGCTCCAATGCCGCACGTCCTTTGGTTCCTGTGAACTGTATTTGTCCAAAATCGATCGGTTCGACTCCATGACTTACGATAAGGATATTTGATTCAAACATTTCACGGTGATGATTGAATGTCATGATGGCAAGCAAAGTTTCTTCTTCGAAAAAAGTCATTGTTTTAGCATCACCTTCATTCAGGTTAGTCGAAAAGGTGCAATCGGAACCGACCGAGATTGAGGACGATTGACCGCTCGAGTCCACGAACTTAACTTTTGTAGCGATGCATTGGTTTATGTTGGAAAGACTCGAGATCTGACCCTTGATAAGTCGAATATTGGAAGGAGGGTTTCCTACCTCCGTACCCCCTTCATCTGTTGAGCCAGACTCTTCTCCACTACAACTGGCAAGAATAAGGAAACCTGCAAAAAAAACATAAAGGAGACGTTTTCTTAAGGGGTTCTTCATTTTATTCTTCTCCTTTTTTAACAAGCGGTATCAATTGAGTTGACAGCGAGATAACCACCTCAGGATTATTTTCAGTGCTAACCATTTTAAGAATCTCACGCCGAAATTCCTGAACTTTTTTCTTAATTTCAGGAAACATTTTTTTTGAAACTCCTAACGTGAGGGCACCGACATCTCTGTCTTCTGGTTCAATCTGAACAAGAAGAGAGCGAATGATTTCAAGAAGTGACTGATGATATCGAAGGATAATATGCGAGGAAGATTCTGGACCGGTTGTTAGCAGGGGATTTGACTGGACCCATTGGTTTTTTGGCGTTTTTTTGACAAATCCGAGTCTCTCAAGTAGTTCCATGGATTTCTTGGCCTGTATCACTGTAATTTCAGGTCGAATCTGTGACATAATCCACTCAGGGGTTCCATCAAATTCATTGGATGTCATCAGCTCTCGGACGACGGGGTGGTACCAGGTTGAGTAGTAATCATACTGATCCTTTTCGACCGATTTGAGCTCGCTGAATTTTTTTGATTGAACGAGTTTTTTATAATGAGAATCCTTTTCTTCAACAGATTTTCCCTGATTATAGAAAACCAGATTTAGAAAAAAGGCTGTTTCTTGTTTATTAAGACCGAGACCTATGGCAAATTGAGCGGCACTCTCTGCCGTCAAGTTCCGATTCCCATCCATAACCAGTTTTAATATGTTGGAAGAGGTGAAACCTGCCTTTTTTGAAAAGGATCTTAGTGAGACAGTGGAGCGGCCACTCTTGTGCGATTTGTACCAGTCTCTGAGAAACTCTCTATAGTCGAGGTACTCAAAGATGTTGATTCGTGATTTTTGCGTCGTGGTTTCCATAGGGCTCATTTTTCCCTCTCTAAAATCCGACTAACTTTCCGAGGCTATCCAGCAACGAACATTCACAAACATAAGAAACCCAGACTTCGGTCGCATCTTCCGGCCACATTTTATTTCCTTCACTATCCTGAAATGTTTCGCCATCACTGGAGTGACTGAATCCCCCATCGTTTCCCCCCTGGACATCCGCTTCGACTCCCCATGAGTTGGTCGTACACGATCTGCTTTCGGGATCAACGCTGAGCACCGTTTCAACATGACCATTGACGAAGCTGCCATCTTCCTGTCGTTTCCACACAAAAAGCTTCACATCACATTCGTCATCCATTTCTTCTTCCATTTCCTGATAGTCGGCTTCGGATCCGCCAAATTTTTTTTCAGTTACACAATAACCTTTATCTTCATAATACTTTGATTGGTCGCTCATGGAGGCCCCGCCATCGGCATTCTGCTTGATACCATCAGCGATCTTGTTCCATTCCCCTTGACTCACCTCACCTTCCGCCTCCCCGAGGATGCGATTACAGACAGCGGTAGCCCATGTTCCACACCCCCCGTTTTCGTAGCCTTTCCAGGAAGCGTCCATGTTGGCAACAGGTTTGCCACCAAGGATACAATCGTAAGAATCAGGATTTCCGTCTTCTTCCTTAACGGTCTTTATTGTCTTTGGATCAAAATCTTCAGGAATCGTCTCATCATCTTTCCAGTTGATCGGGAAATTTTTATCGGGATCCGCAACAACGACCTGCCCGCCGTACCATGCGGTAATGTCTGCAATCTTCCATTCAGTCTCTGGATTGCCGTCGTAGGGATAGACATAGATGTACTCTACATTCTTCCCCGGACTTACAATCGGCTTGCTTTCATCGATGCCGTTGCTCGTTTCTTCGGTCACCTCATCGGTTGCTTCTTCTTCGTTGATTGTTTCCTCTTCCGCAAATGTCTGAGCGACCTCTTTTTCATTGCAGCCGATAAAGAAAGGAATCAGAGCAGCCAGCAGAACTATTTTTGTTTTCATAAGACCCCCTCATGTTGAATTGTGTCTCTCGTAACATGGCTCAAAGTATAGCGACCGCTCTTGGAACCACAATCAATTTTTATAATTAATGCATACTTTTGTATGCAGTTATTAATATAACTAAATGATATTACTAGTATTTATAATAATATACATTACAATTAGTAAATAATAGTATTCAATATGAGATGGAAGTCTATTGTTTGTGGAAGAAAGTTTGGATTTCGGTGTACAGCGTGATTAGTTGGAGTTTCTAGTTTTTATGAGACATCTCAAATGGTCCTTTTATTTTTTCTCCCTATTTTTTGTGAATACGGATAGTTTTGCCGGAGATTTGATTCAAAAAGTTCAAGAGACCTATCGTACCACACCGGCGATCGAGGCGGAATTTGTCCAGAAGACCTATGTCGAGATCCTGGAGAGGGAGATCGAGGAAAAAGGCTCTCTTATTCTTGCCAAGCCAGGACGATTCAATATCCATTATAAGGGGCGAAGGGAAAGACGGTATATTTCAGATGGGAAAAAACTCTGGATTGTCCATCTCCGGGAGAAAGAGACCGAGGTTTTTGAGGATATTCAGAAGATGGTCAGCCCGGAGGCCTTGACCTTTTTGAGCGGCCTCGGAGAGATGGAGAAGGATTTTCAGGTCGCTGAAGATCATTCCGGGAAAACAGACCGGCTGATCTTGACCCCGCGTCGTCCGGAATCGCCTTTTAAGAAGATTGTCTTATGGATCGATCCCAAAATGAATCTTGCGAAAGAGATTGAACTGTATCCGGAAAATGGGAATAGGAGTCATTATCGTTTTGAGAGGATAAAGGTGAAAGATGATATTGCGAGCAGTCTCTTCCATCCTTAATTTTATTTTTCCCAATAAATGCATCGCCTGCAGGATTTTTTCGAAGGAGGTGCTTTGTGCCTCATGTCAGGAAAAATTTCCCTCACTCCCTTCTTCCTATTGTTCTTTGTGCGCCCGCCCTTTTTTTTCTCCCGATCCTTCAGAGGAGAGGGGGCATCTTTGCGGAGACTGCCTCGTCTCAAAACCTCCTTTCGAAAAAGTTTATCCCCTCGGTCTCTATCAGGGGATTTTGGCTGATCTGGTGGGGCGCATGAAATACCGAAAAGAGGAGCGGATTGCCGATCTGCTGGGGGAGTGGTTGGGGACCAAACTTCAAACCCAAGATCTTTCGATTGATCTTATTGTCCCGGTCCCTTTGCATCGGGAGAGACTTCGTGAGAGAGGATTTAATCAGGCGGCGAGGATTAGTGATGCGATCGGGAGAATTTTAAAGATCCCGGTCGAAAAATATGATTTTGTTCGTGTCCGAAGAACCCCTTTGCAGACAACACTCAACCGCGAGGAGAGGATGAAAAACTTGAAAGAGGCGTTTCAGGTTTTAGACCCCAAAAAAATTGATGGAAAAAAACTGCTTCTCGTGGATGATGTTTACACGACCGGTTCGACGCTGACCGCTGCTACGAAGGCTCTTCTAAAAGTTGGAGTCCAGAGTGTGTCGGCTTCTGTCGTGGCGAGGGCTGTCTGATGAAAGATGATTTTGATCGTTACCTGAAGTTTGCCGTAAGGATTGCCCAGGAGTCGGGCCGGATCCAGATGGCCTCCTATGGCCGGGTCAAAAAAATCCGTTTCAAAGGCGAGATCAACCTCGTGACGGAGGTCGATAAGCGCTGCGAGGCGATGATTATCAAGAATATTCGAAAAAATTTTCCGGATCATGATATTCTCGCGGAGGAATCAGGCAAGGCGCGTGAAAGTGGGAGTGATTATAAATGGATTATCGATCCGTTGGATGGAACAACCAACTATTCACATTCCTATCCCCTCTTTTGCACCTCCATTGGACTTGAGTATCGTGGGAAGGTGATTGTCGGGGTTGTTTTTGAGCCGAATCTTCGGGAACTTTTTTATGCGGTTCGTGGGAAAGGGGCCTTTCTGAATCGACGTCGGATTCATGTCTCGAAGATCGCGAAACTTCGTCGGGCGCTTGTCTCGACCGGTTTTGCCTACAATGTCCAGGAGGTTAAATCCAATAACCTCGATCATTTCCAGAACTTCATTATGACAAGCCAGGCGGTTCGGCGCGATGGGGTTGCCGCAACTGATCTCTGTTATGTCGCCTGCGGACGGTTTGACGGTTTTTGGGAAATCAATCTCTTCCCGTGGGATGTTGCCGCCGGTTCGCTCATTGTGGAGGAGGCGGGAGGGGCCGTGTCTCATTTTGATGGCTCTTCATTGGATATTTATGGGAAGGAGATTGTGGCGAATAATGGGCGGATTCATCGAGCGATGATTGAGGTTTTGAATGGAAAATATTAACCCGCAAATTTACGAGGCGTTTCAGAAGATAAAGGAGAAGGATTTTTCTGCGGCGGAGAAAATTCTTCAGGAAGGGCTTCTACGTTTCGAACAGGTGGGGGATGAAACCCAGCAGGCGCTTTTTCATTCGACGTGGGGCGTTCTCTGCAAGGTGAAGGGAGAAGATAAGGAGGCCTGGAGACATTATGAACGGGCCGAAAAGCTCCTCTCCGATGATCCTTCCCTGAAAATCATCTCGGCGAAATTCCTGATCGAGCGCTTTGCGCAATACGATACCGCCTTGAAGAAACTCAAAAAAGTTTTGGAGATGACGAAAGGATCGCCTTCTTTTGAACATCAGACTCATGCGATTATGGCGCTTGCTTACCTCAAGAAGGGGGAGCGGAAAAAGGCCAAGACAAGTCTTGAGGCGTCGATGACTGGTGATTTTCAGTTGATGGTCACGGCAGCCAACATCAACCTCGAGGTGATCGAGGGGTTTCTCGCGCGAAATTTTGAGGTCAATCTTTGTCGGACGTATCTTGAGAAGGGGTTGGTGTTGGCGGAGGCGAAAAAGGAAGAGAAGTTTATTCAGCTCTTCACAAAACTTCTTTCTACTCTTCTGCCCACAACATAAACGTCGGTCCCACGGTCAATGTAGCATCTGAGGCAAAGTCACTCCCACCCGGATTTGGGATCGAGAAAAGATTTTCGCGGAATTCCACTTTCAGGGCGAACCACGAAACTTTTTTGAATCGTGTCTTGATTCCGCCTCCGATAAACCCCATCCCCCTCTCTCCTTCGTTGAAGAAGACAGCTCCTCCACCGATTGTTGTAAAAAAATCCATCTCCACAACATGGTTTTTGCTTCGGTAGGCGGCTGGCTTCGTGATCGCAAAGCCTCCGCTTATCATATAGAGATTTTTGTTGGTGATGCTCCGTCCGAGGGGACTTCCCCCATCCACCGAGATCTTGGACCAACCGAAATCGGTGATTATTCCTAACGCCGGAGTCAGATTCCATTGGATATTTTGACCGACCACAAAAGAGTGATTCAGTTTATCCCCAAAATATTCGCCGCCATTCGGGGTGAGCTCGAGAGAATAGCTTTCGGACTCCCTCAGCTCAAAGTCGAGTGCTCGGGGGATCTCCTGTTCGGATGCCAATAAGTAACCGGTACCTTTTGGTAGGGGACAAAAGATGATGGGGAGCAGGATGATAAAAACCGGTGAGAGGAGTCTCCGGGTCTGGTTCTTTTTTGAAGACATCTTTAAAGAAGCTCCACTAAAAACAGATTAATTTCAACAGGATAAATAGTTTCAAAAAACAGCCCTCTCTGGCACAGATCCTGCAAAAACACCTAGTTGATGAAGAAGGATCTTTCTTTCAAGCTCGCTTTAATCCTCTTAACAGGTCTCTTGCTTTGGTCCTTTTGGGGTGGTGCTGGTGGATGTTCTGGTGGGAATGTCGAGGAGCAGGATCAGGGACCGTATACCGGGCCTGTTCGACTCGTTTCAATCTATCCCTCCGGTGGTCCTCCCGGGGCCACCGTTTCTGTCTGTCTTCAAGGGATCGCCGACGAGGCGATTTTTAGTTTCTGTGATCAGCCGGTCGAGACCTCAGAGAATCAGGCCTTAAGATTAGATCTACAAGATGATTCTTCATATGTTGGTTGTGACGAGGGAACGACTGAGGTTTTATTGACCGTGCCTGAGACCTGCCCGACCGGAGAGGTGAAGGTATTGGCGGCGGCCGGGACCGAGCAGAGCAATGAGATTCCATTTACGGTGACAGCGATAGCAGAGGATGGGGAGGATGGGAATCGAGATAGGGGTCGAGCGACCGGAGGTGGTGGTAGTGGTGGAGGTTCCGGTGGAGGAAGCGGAGATGGTGACGGAGATGGAGGTGGGGACGGTGATGGTGATGGAGAGGGTACAGTTCCAGGTGGACGCGATCGAATGACGGGGAATGAACCGGTCGATACCGACATCACTTGCCCTGATGAAATGACCTGTCCCTACGATAAACCTGTTTGTAACACAACGACCGGTGATTGTGTTCAATGTCTCGCGGATACCGATTGTCACTATGGCCCTGAGGAGACGGGCCCCGGTTTTACCTGTGATACGACAACCAAGAGCTGTGTGGAGATCGAGTGCACAACCTCTGCCCATTGTACGAATGAGAGGTTAACGGCGCTGGGGGTTACAACTGATTGCGCAACGACCGGTTGTAGCTGTAATGAGGGGACCCATACCTGTGAGGCAAACCCCGAACCCTCTGACGCGCCGATCTTTTTAGTGGAGATCAAGGAAAATGAGGATGGGGTCCATAGCTCCCCTGTTCCGGACGGGGCTGACGTCGGTCAGGCAACCCTGAATACCGGTCTGATGGGGGAGACGAATGATCGTCTAAAATTTGGCGCGATGAAGATTGTGACCGACGATGCCCAGATCGCCTACATCTATGGAAACTTTGCAGCGGAATCGATGACGATCGATGCCGAAGAAGAGGCGGACGAAGACTATCGTGAGGCGTTGGCCGAGGAAGGGTATGTGCGACTGGGTGCCCGACCTAATGGAAATGTGTCCTATGTAAAACCGGGGATTTTTGAGAAGACGGTTTCCACAGCGACCGAGAGGGCGAATGGCGCCTCGCTCTATCATCGCCGGATCCTTACTAACGGAGAGTTCGTTCCTTGTTTCGCGCGTGCACAACCGAACGACCCGAATTATTGTGAGGGGTTAGACGATCATTTTATTGATGACGATAATTTCGAAGGAGAGCGGATCTATCGTTATAATGTGCGCAATGACCTCTTCCTCTTCGAGCTGGTCAGCCGTCATCACAAGTTTGTGGCGGTCGTTCGCTATGGCGAAGGGATTCATGAGCAACAGAGGGTCGAGGTGCGTGAGGTTCCTTCACCCACTGTCGAGATCTCTACGCCGGATGATGTTGGAGATGGTGACTACCGCCCGAGTGGGTGTGATATCGAGCCTTATGACAAGGCCCCTTACCTCAAGGTCAATATGAACTTCAAAAATGCGACCTATGCTGAGGTGAAGGTCGAGTATCAGGGGGAGTTTGAGGAAGAGGATGATGATACCTCCTGGTCTGATTTCTGGGGATCTGATGATGAGGAGGAAGAGGAATGTCAGCCTACCGTCATTGATATGGGTTGGTTCGGAGAAATTGAATATGATCTTTGTGGTATCGGTTTATCCAATAATGCGTCGGGTGATTTCTTCGGTGATTATAACCCTTATGGCTGGGCGGAGGATTACGATGTCGACGAGGCGTTTTCGGATGCTGCCGAGTCGGACGACAGCGGTTTCTGGGCTGCCGCTCGAGCGGTGTCTCATTGGTTCGATGCCAACAGGACGATGAGCGAGATTCGTGTCGATGAGCGTGGGAATAAGGTGACCGATACGATCGATCTGGGATACCGCTACATCCCGACCCAAACGACGACAATGGTCGTGACCTGTCGCGCACTTGGAATCGATCAGGAGATTGAGAAAAAATATCGGGTTGTCCTGGGTGAGAATGGGGCGATCGATGGGATAGGAGACCTTCGGCTCAAGCTGACTGCGGTCGATAGCGGCGCTCTACCTGGAACAGATCAAGGACATCGAACAGCCCCGGAGGTGACAAAAGGTTCCGATGTGGCCCCCAGCCTTTGTGATGAGAATGTGATCCAGTGGGATGGTAACGCGGATGATGATGCCGTTGTGGAGGCGACTTTTGATGATGATGTCGGTCGGTGTGATGTCCGAATGCACTGGTACTTCGACCAGCCGATGATGGTGCGTGAGGTCGTTACCGGTGGTGGGAGTTCTTCAGGCACGCTTCGCGCCGGAGAGGGGGACTACAAATTCCCGTGGGCGGAGCGGATCGAGTTGTCTGCCTACAGTTTGGCGAATGAATCGGGTGGATGTGAGAATGACAAGGGGTATACCCCCGAGCCCTCTGAAGGGGTGCGAAACGACTCTCAGTGGAAGCATCTCTTCCCGCCGATCAATCTCCGGACGATGGTCAACAGCTCCGTGATGATGACCGCTCCAGAGCCGGCCTTGGAGACAACGAGTTGGGAGAGGTATCTGGATCAAAACAATATTGAGACGAGCCCCATTGCCTCGGAACCGGCAAGCACACCGGAGGGGGAGGCGGGGACTGAGTCTGATGAGATCGGATTTCAGATGCATGGGAATCACCTCCGTGCCCGCAAGCGAAACACCTGTAACCGTTACATGATGAAGGCTTGGCAGTTTGGCTGGCATGATCAATATCCACGCGCAAAGACGCTCGATCTCCGGTACCGCTCCGAATTCGAGGTAGCGACCCCTGGAGTCATTATCGATGCGACCGAGGCGGCGAGTCTCGGTTATTACCAAACGACAGAGGATGGGGAAACGAGCACGGCGGCAGCGGGTGGCTCTCCAGCCTCATGGCGTAACTCCGAGATGCCGACGCAGGAAGAGGTTTGTGACAATCCAGGGATCAAGGAGGACGAATACACCTACATCATCCCGTTCAAGGCACAGCATCTGAAGGCGAAACCTCAACTCCAGGTCCTCTTCTGGGGATGTCTGGGTGACTGTAACTATGACGGGCTGTTGTCGGGAAGTGCCTGCCGGGATGGGGATTGTGGCTCGCCTCATGATTATTTGCCGTACCCAGACTATTACGGCAGCCCCCGTTTTGTGCCTGATTGGAATCCTTATGATGTAACGGACAATGTTTATTATACCCCGGAGCGTCAAGGCTGGATCAAGGGATGGGAATCACTTCCGGGGGACGAGTTTGGTGGAAGCGGGATCACCTACTCCGATGCGAGAAAGTGGCAGACCTGTTCCGAATCAGATGATGGTGATAATACATTCAGATGGCCTGCGAATGAAGACAACCGGCCGGTTGGTAACGATTCAGACAATGATCTTTATCAGTTCACAACGGGGAAATATATTGCGCAAGGACATGCCGAGGGACTTGAGGCGGTCGTTGACCCACAACTGGTGACCGATGGTGTTCATTCCCACTTCAGATTTACAAGCAAGTTACGCGTCCTCTCTTTCAGAATTACCGCCGAAGGGATCGATGGTGTGACCTATACCCCTGATGATATTGACACCCCCCTTCCTCCAGATCCCGTTCCTAACGGCATTGAGTTGAACGATTATGGTTCTATTGATCCGGGGAATGGTCATGCCCGATTCTTAAGACCCAACCGACTCTATCATTACAAGAATCAAAGAAGCGACTCGATTGCACCGGTGATGCTCTTCTTTAAGATGCCGAGCTGTAATTATACAACCGACTGTCCTCAAAACTGTATCGAGCATGATGGTCAGCTCCCCTGTCTCGAGTGCCGGCCAACCCATTATTGTCGCGCACGAAAGTGGGAGCCGAATGAGATCGTCCCGAATAGACCCGAATAGACCCGAACGTCCTGAGCTTGCCCTTTAAATAATTCCCCAAAATCGGTGACTCAAAACCCTACTTTTCCCAGCCGATCCAGGAGGTCGCCCAACAGATAAAATAACAATTTATTATCAAGCATATACAAGCGTACCAGGTACGCAAATTTCCAAACGTTGGCACAGATCCTGCACATATCTTGGGTTGATGGGGAAGAGTCTTTTCAGATCAATCTTAATATTATTTGTCCTGATAGGGATCTTCTCGGGATGTTCCGGAGGCGGTGATGCCGAGCAGGATCGACCTGCCGGTCTGACCGGTCCTGTCCGACTCGTTTCGATCTACCCCTCCGGTGGACCGGTGGGGGCGACAGTTTCGATCTGTGCGACTGGCACTGTCTCGGAGGCGATTCTTCAGTTTTGTGATCAACCGATCACCGCTGCGGCAG
>JACPAK010000007.1 GCA_016180845.1 Deltaproteobacteria bacterium | reverse complement strand
TCGCGCCGTCGTAAACTCCGTCACTCGGCTTGCACGTCTTACTTCCCACTTGTCCCTCACTTGCCTGCCCGCCTCTGGCGGGGCCCAGCGACTCGCCCCGGCTTTACGAGGCCCGCGCCACCTTTAAACCCCCCGCATCAATCAACGCGCGGGCCGGGGATCCGCGGAGGGCTGGGAGGGTGGGCACTCGGTCGCAAGTGGCAAACTGTCTCAGTTGTCGCGAGGCGGTGGGGAAATAGAAAATTCGGGGCGCTCCTTCTTCTCCAATAACAGGAAGCCGGAGCCGCCATAAAATGTATAATTCAAGCCTTAGACGACTTTCTTCCAGTCCTGGTTTTGACCTGATGCTTTGATGATCATACCTATTTTTCTGATATCCGATGATAAATTACTAAAATCCTTCTTTGGGTTCGCTTCGATGATCCCCAAGAGGGCCTCGTCAATTTTATGAATACGATCTATACGGAGTTTAAGATCGGGGTGATTGGGAAAGTCCGTTTCAAAAATTGAGGCGATGGCATGAAAAAGACAAGTAAGGTTAAAACAGGTAATATTCACGCACATAGCCATTCCGTCTTCGCTCGATTCGTATTCGAGAATTATAGGGTTTTTTTGCTGAGAAGGGTCATTCATGCGCCTTAGATGTTTAGTTTTTTTGGAATGATGAATCGCTGACATGATGGAGTAGAGAAACTCCCAATTGAGTTTCAGATCGTCTTTTACAAAATTCGTGACATTAAAAGCACGCTTTCCGGCAATTGGCACGAAGATGGATTCATAATCGCTAGGGTAACAAGAGGCGAAAACGACCCTCAAAAATGTCTCATAGACACTCCGGTTCAATATCATCGCTTCGTCATAGTAACCATCAATTGTGTCCTCAAAAGCCCTGTGCAATGTTTTCATTGTCTCAGGATATAAAAGATACTGAGCACCTTTGCTTTGCTTCCACCCGTCCTTGGGAACGTAATTTAGAAGCTGGATGATCAAATTCAGTTCATTAAAAAGATCTTCAAATTGTTTCACGAAATTTCCAAATTTCTCAAGGAAGAGTCTCTTGTGCTGCTGAATAAATGAATAGATGTCGAGACTGGTCTTTGCAGGATCCTTACTTAGAAGCTCGTCTAAAAGTTGCTGTGTTTTGGTGGTACTCATTTTATCCTTCTACCCTAAATATGGCGCCCAATTGACCAGATTGGGCTTTTTCAATCGTTCCAGCATATTTCTTGGCAATAAAGCTTTCGACCCAGAGAAAGAATGGCCAAGCATCCTGCTTGTCCCGTTCAAGCTTGATAACCTTCCTGATAAATCGGTGGTCTTTGCCATTTAATTCCATCATCTTCGTTTCACCTGTGCTCATCGAAGCGGACTGCACGTTAGCCCATTTATCATTTTCGGTGATTTTCAATAATTTAGAATGCATCAATGGGTTTCTCATCCATTCGCCGATCCATTGAAGCTTCTTCCTTTCTTCGTCATCAATAATTTTTTCTTCTGCTGCTATCGCTATAGCCTTCCAAAACATTAACTTTTCAATCTCTTTTTCTTCTTGTGTGTTTAACGATGTCCCTTTGGCCTTCTCTCGGCCATCTTGAATCAAATCTTTTATGACGTATTCCAAAAGAACACATGAAGTCGCTAACGCAGCTGTATGTAAACCCAAAAAAATCGCGTTTCTCGCCTCTCTGTAAAGCGGTTCAATATAGGCATCGAATTGGGGAAGGAATTGGTGAGAAAGTTTTTCTAAATTGCCCCACAGCGTCTCTGCAATTTGCTGTAGGAGGCTTGTGTAAACGGCTTCCAGCGTAGGCAACTTTGCAGGCGTTCTATAATATGCCGCGAGCGCATTGGTTATCTTCTTGAGTTCCTCCGCTGAGGGAGGTTGGCCGCTTAGTTCAAGATCTCGAATTCTCTCCTCAGGAATACCAACCACAGTCGCAAACTTGGATTGATCCATTTTGACCGTTTTTCTAATCCTTTCGATTGTGTACACATTCTCCATTGTTGCTCCTGTCTGGCCCATTTAGTTTTCATCAATGCCGCCACACTCACGCCACCTCTTGGTAGAGATACTTCTGAAATCCCGTGAACACCTTCCCGATCTCGTCCGGCTTGCCGAGGTCGGCCACAGCGTCGGCGATGGAGTCGTGATATTTGAGCCGGAGCAACGGGGTCAGTTTTTGCTGGTCGAGTTCTTCCACACCGACGCTCACGTAATGCGAGAGCACAAAGTCGAGGAAGACCTGCTGTTTGCTGTTGAAATGCGTGCTGATGATGATTTTGGCATTTGCCGCCCTTTGCTCGCGGGTGAGCGGTGGCATGGCGTAGGCCACGTGCGCCAGCACGTCGAACAGGTCGCTTTTCTCGGCGTCGATGATCTTTTGCATCTCGGCCAGTTGATCGTGACCAAAACCTTTCTCGGCGAGTCCTTGCAAAAGTTTTGCGCGCGTGTCCGGCGCGCTCCACAGGGCGCGTAATTCGTCCTCATTCTTGAAGAACTCGGGAAGTTTTCCGAAAAGAAGCTCCATGAACTGCTGTGCGGACATGGGGGTGCCGTCCGGATGCCAGAAGCTTGTCGCCATCATGTGCTGGATGGTGCGGGCCTTGCCGTCGGCGAGTTTGATCTTAATCTTTTGCGGACGCGGACCGGGGCCTGGTCTCGGGCCCGGAGGCACAGGCGGACCGGGTGGTGGTCGGTCCGGCGGTAATGGCTTCGGCTCCGGTTCAATCGGCTCGCCATCCCATTCCGGATCGTTGAAATGATGATGCGCCTTCACAAAGTCGTAGATCGTGAAGTAGTCCTTCCCATCGTAAAGCCGTGTGCCGCGTCCGATGATCTGTTTGAACTCGATCATCGAATTGATCGGGCGCATCAAGACGATATTGCGAATGTTGCGCGCATCGACGCCGGTGGCGAGCTTTTGCGAGGTGGTCAGGATCGTCGGGATCGCCTTCTCGTTGTCTTGAAAGTCGCGCAGGTGCTGCTCACCAAGTGCGCCGTCGTTGGCGGTGACCCGCTGGCAGTAGTTCGGGTCATTGCTCGTCTTCATCTGGTTGATAAGATCCCGCACGGCCAGCGCGTGATCTTGCGTGGCGCAGAAGACCAGCGTCTTCTCGTTTTGGTCAATCAGGCTCATGAATAAAGCCACCCGGTGCTCCTCACGCTCCCTGATCTCGATGACTACGTTGAATTCCGGTTCCTCGTAGCGTTTGCCCGCCTCGATCTCGCCCTCAATCAACTTATCGTCGGGCGTGTAGGTATACTCATCAAGCGTTGTGGAAATCTGCTTCACCTTGAACGGCGTGAGAAAGCCGTCGTTAATGCCTTCTTTGAGCGAGTAGATGTAGACCGGATCACCGAAGTAGGCGTAGGTGTCCACGTTGTCCTTGCGCTTGGGCGTGGCGGTCATGCCCAACTGCACCGCTGGGGCAAAGTAGTCCAGAATCCCGCGCCAATTACTCTCGTCGTTCGCGCCACCCCGATGGCATTCGTCAATAATGATGAAATCAAAAAAATCCGGGGGATACTCGCCAAAATAAGGCGACGGCTTGCCGTCCTTCGGCGGGCCGCTCATGAAGGTCTGGAAGATGGTAAAAAACAGGCTGCCGTTCTTGGGCACCTTGCCCTTTTTGCGGATGTCCCCCGGCTCGATCCGTACCAGAGCGTCCTCCGGGAATGTGGAGAAGGCGTTGTAGGCCTGGTTGGCGAGGATGTTCCGATCTGCCAGAAACAGGATGCGGGGGCGGCGGGATGGTGTACGGCCAAGATTCCAGCGGCTGTGGAACAGCTTCCATGCGATCTGAAACGCGATAAAGGTCTTGCCGGTGCCGGTGGCGAGAGTGAGCAGGATGCGCTGGCGGTTCTCCGCGATAGCCTCCATGACCCGACCAACGGCAATGTCCTGATAGTAACGACTCGGATGCGAGCCTCCCTTGTCTTCGAATGGCACGGCAGAGAAGCGGTTGTGCCAGTCGTTCGCTTTGGCAAAGGTCAAGCCCCAGAGATCGTCCGGGCTGGGATACCGTGGCACCTCGCCTTCCTTGCCGGTCTCCATGTCGATGCCGTAGATGCCATTCCCATTGGTGGCATAGGTGTACCGGATGGCGAGCTTTTCGGCATAATTCTTCGCCTGTCCCACCCCTTCGGTCAGTTCTTCGTCCCATGCCTTGGCCTCGATAACAGCAAGCTTGGTGTTGCGATACTCCAGCACATAATCCGCCGTCAGCGGTTTGCCCCGCCGCCCGTGTCCTTCGATGCGACCGGGTGCAATCGGATACTCGCGCCGGATCTTGCTGCCCTCGACGACGCCCCAACCCGCCGTCTTCAGGGCGGGATCAATGTGCTCGGCTCTAGTTTCGGCTTCGTTCATGCGGCTTGCGCTCCGAGTTGGCCGGTGAAGGCCTGGTGCAACAGCGACTTTTTCAACGCCTCCAGTGCGGCGAGCTTACGCTCGTAGATCGTGGCGAGGCGTTGGGTTTCTTCGTGGAGGTCGTCGAGGTTTTCGGCTAGTTCCTTTTGCTTCTTCACGTTGGGTAGCCACACCTTGAATTCGAACAAGTGCTCCCGATTGACCTTTGGCATTCCTGCGCGGGCCGAACCTTGGATTGCGTAGTCGGTAAAACTTTTGCTCAGCAACAGGTGGAAAAGATAGTCGCGGGCGATCTCTTTTGACAACGGTGCAAGCGGATACATGTCAGCGCTGCACAAACCGTCGAAATCGGGACGCGCCACCTTCATAAGGTAAGGACGAATCTTGCTGTAGAGTACCATCGATTTGTCGAAAAGAAATTTCCCCGAAATCAGACCCTCTTCCCGCGCAGTCTTGAGGTCAACGAAGACGCCCGTCTTTGACACGATGTTTCCCGCTCCCACATGAATTAAATCGAGAAACTCCTTTTTGCGAGGATCAACGAGGGTTGATGTGATCGAGCAAACTTCACTTAACTTTTTCTCTACACATCCCTCCCCGCGCTGGGTGAAGACGGATTGGAGGTGGCTTTCGAAGAGGGCGCGCGCGTTTTGGAGGTTCTTTTCGGCATTGGCAATGGCTACGGCGATCCCCTCAAACGCCTCGTCGAGGATGCCGACGATCCGCTGTTGTTCGGGGAGCGGTGCGATGGGAATTTGAATCTCTCCGAGCTTGCCCCTGCTAATTCGCTTCCTCGTTGTACCGGTTGTTTCAGAATCGACATCCTTCAAATAGTCTCGAGACTGAGAGTAGTAGTTGAAGAACGCCGGAATAACCTGCTTCGCGCTGAAGCGAACAATCGTGCAATCAACGGCTGTGATCATCCGTTCGCCTGTGTCAGGCAGTATGCAGCTTCGCCCCGCCGGATCAGGCAGCCTTGAAATTAGGCAATCGCCCTCGAAAATCTCAGTGCATCTCAGGCGTTTGAAGGTCGCCTCGGAAATGTAGCGGGCGTTCTCACCTCGATCCTTGAACACGCCTTGGCCGACATTGCCGGTTTGAATGAGGCGGACGCCATCGGGAGATTGATCTTTGCTCTCAACCCAGTCGCCATCTGCAAAGACCTCGCAGACTTCAGCCAGGGGCATTTTTTGCCATCCCGCCTTCATCTCAGCCCTCGGATGGCTTGCAACACCTCCTTGCTCCCGGTGTCTGGCACGAGGTTTCTCAACGGCGCCGGTTTTATTCATCGTTTGAGCCTTTGATTCGTTTGACGCCGCCCGGCGGCAGGTAGTTTTCGCCGGTCACGACTCGTTTGCCGGTCTTGGCTTCGAGTTCCAAGCGGGCGCGCTTGGCAATCTTGCCGCCGGTCTTCGCGGCGGTCTTGTTTTCCACCATACCGGTGGCGGCGGTGGTCTCGGCAATCTGGCGGGTGGAGAGTTCGGCAAGTGCGGTGAAGATGAGCTCGGCCTCGCTCATGTGGTCACGGAGGTTCTGGGTTTTGAGACCTTTCAAATCCTTGTGGACCTTGACGCTGACCCCACTCCATTCCTCATGAATGAGGTTGGTGAGGATGGCGTATTCATCGCCTTTCTTGATGTCGTGCGTGGCCCAGTAGTCGGTGAGTTTGTTGCGGGTTTCCTGCCCGGTCATCCGTTGCTGAATCCACTTCTCGCTGCGGCCATGTCTCTGCCAGGTGGCACGGGCGCGGTTTAGGGAAAGGGACGGATCGGCCATTTCCTGCATCCGCTCGTGGCCGACTTTGGCAAGCCAGAGCTTGATCGGCTCGGCCTTTGGGCTGGGAACGCTCTGGACGAGGCGCAGCAGGGTTTCGGCATTGGCGACGTCGGTGAGGTAGCTTTTACCGTCGGCGGCGGGCAATTTCAGTCGGTTACATTTTGTAACCGACTCGCTTCCTTCCTTGCCAAGACGATTTTTTAAAACCTTCCAGTAGTTTCTCGCCGCTTGGAAGTCAGGCTGTTGCGTCAGTACCTGAATAATATCCACAACGGAAAAAAACCAGGTTTCGGTCTTCTCATCGTAAATACGCCGGATTTCGTGTTGTTCAAAAAGCACGGGCATAATTTTCATAGCAGTCTCCTGATGTTCCCCAGCACCTCCGCACTCTCGGCATCCAGCGCGGCGATTTCGTCCATGATTGCCTCCGGGCTACGGTGCGCGATTTCCTCGCCGCCATTCGGGTTCTTCACGGAGAGGTCGAAGGTTGTCGGGTCAATGCTCTTGGCATCCACCCTCCAAGACTTCGGCGAGTCGGCGAAGGTCTTTTGCAACTTTACAAACTCGGCGAGGTCGGCGTCGTTGAGCGGGTTGGTCTTGCCGAGATTGCGGCCGGGATCGAGCTGGTAGTACCAGACTTTGCGCGTCTTACTGCCCTTCTCGAAGAAGAGCACCACGGTCTTCACGCCCGCGCCCTGGAACGTGCCGCCGGGGCAGTCGAGCACGGTGTGGAGGTTGCAAGTTTCCAGCAGGAGCTTGCGCAGACTCACCGAAGCGTTGTCGGTATTGGAGAGGAAGGTGTTCTTGATGACCACGCCGCCGCGCCCGCCGGCCTTCAGGCTCTTGATGAAGTGCTGGAGGAAGAGGAAGGCGGTCTCGCCGGTGCGGATCGGGAAGTTTTGCTGGACCTCCTTGCGCTCCTTACCCCCGAAAGGAGGATTGGCCAGAATTACGTCGTAGCGATCTTTTTCCTGAATGTCGGCCAAGTTCTCGGTGAGCGTATTGGTGTGGATGACATTGGGCGCTTCTAGCCCATGCAGGATCATGTTCATGATCGCGATGACGTAGGCGAGTGACTTCTTTTCCTTGCCATAGAAGGTGCGGGTCTGGAGCGTGGCGAGGTCTTTGGTGGTGAGGTTGCCCCTGGATTTGAGGTAATCGAACGACTCGCAGAGGAAGCCCGCCGAGCCGACTGCGCCGTCGTAGATGCGTTCGCCGACCATAGGTTTCACAACCTGAACGATGGCGCGAATGAGCGGGCGCGGGGTGTAATACTCGCCGCCGTTGCGCCCGGCGTTTCCCATGTTTTTGATCTTGGCCTCGTAGAGGTAGGAGAGCTCGTGCTTCTCCGTCTGGGAACGGAAGCGCAGTTCGTCAATGTGGTCGATGATCTCGCGCAGATTGTAGCCGCTCTGGATCTTGTTCTTAATCTCTCCGAAGATCTCCCCAATCTTGTATTCGACCGTATTCGGCCCGCTCGCCTTCTGCTTAAAGTCGTGCAGGTAGGGAAAGAGCTTCTGATTGACGAAGTCGCGGAGGTCATCGCCGGTTAGGGCGGCGTTGTGATCGAGCTTGCCGTCCTTGCCCTTGGGGGCGGCCCAGGTTTCCCAGCGATAAGGTTTGTCAAGGATGTAGGTGTACTTCTTCCCGTCCAACGCGGCTTCAGTGGCTCTATCCTGCTCCAGCGCGTCGAGGTATTTCAGGAACAGGAGCCAGGAGGTCTGCTCGGTGTAATCCAGCTCGCTGGTGCAACCGGCATCTTTCCAGAGGACGTCGTCGATATTTTTGAAAGCTTGTTCGAACATAAGAGATTCCCTACAAACTTTTTCCAGTTTCCCATCTAACCTACGAAACTATCAGCGGATTGTCTAGTTCTTGAATGGTATTTTCATCAGACCACAATATCAGCAAGCTCTTCAGCCAAAAGCTCCGTATTCAGAAAAAACCCCTTCTCGTAAACCTCCTCCTTCTTCTTGATCGTCGGGTGATAAAAGACATCAGCGACGTAGCGGCCGTACATGTCGGTCTTGTAAGTTTTGATGACGACAAACTCAATGTCCCTGAGCCTCCCCTCCACGAAGCTCTTGGCCTGATCGGCCCGGTCGGGGGCCTTGCCGGTCTTGATCCCATCTTTGACGAGTTCGGCCGTGTTGATCCCCCGAAACCGGATTCGCTGGTTGACCCATACGGCAAAGCCCAAGTCGATGCGGACAGCCAAGGTGTCCCCATCCACCACCTTCTCGACGATCGCTTTGTAGATGTGAAGTGGATCACCGCCACGTTCGAGGGTCGCCTTGCCTGATTTCAATTTCTTTGGCGACTTTTGGAGGTTGTAAAAATCCTTCTGGATCGCCTTGCGGAGGGTATCGCGGCTCCACTCCTCGAGAGATGCGGTCTTGAAATAGAAATCTCTCTCCCTCTTGTCTTTGACGGAGAGGAGCTCAACGTAATGGGCCCAGCTAAGTTGAGTCGCTTCTTCCATTGAGGGGAGTTCTTCGGGCCAGGTTCTGTAAATCTGGAGGATTCGGTAGAGGAGAGAGGTATCGAGGCCCAGTCCTTCGGAGAGGGTAGAGATGAGTTGCCCTTCTTCGGCAGGATCCGCTGTCTCTTTCATCTCGGCGATCCGTTTCCCCATCTTCCAGTAGGTCTCGACCCGGATTCGGTTAACCTCAGCTTCGGCCTCGGTCTTGCCTTTCTCCAAGAGAGTTTTGAGGTCAGCGACCAGTTTTCTGTAAGGGGCAGTATCGGTGAGGGAGGTCGTCATTGTCATGGAGACTACCTGATCCGATCGCCCGTTTCCACTAAAATATGCGCTAAATGCGCCTAGGCGCATCTAGTCTCCCCTCCCTCCCCGGTTGCCACGGCGCCGCGACGGAGAGGCGGGGGGAGGAGCGGCGCTGTGGCCTCGGTGACACTTTGGTTTTTCCTTGGGGGGCGAGTCGCTGGGCCCCGCCAGAGGCGGGCAGGCAAGTGAGGGACAAGTGGGAAGTAAGACGTTCGAAAAAAATATTTTCCAATCATCCAAAAAATCCCGTCCAATTTTTCTATAGATTTTCCTCGTAAAAGGTTCGAACTTGGGCCACTAATTCACGCAAAAAATCGGCTCGAACCCTTGTGGTTTGAGCCGATTTTTTTGATCTCGACACGGGATGAGAAGCCGACCCGAAGCGCGTCCAGTGGACGAAAAGTGAGGCCTAGCCTACTCCAGGCCGAACGACAGCGAGGGCGGCCGGATCCTGGAGGAGGCGCAAAGCGCCGGGGGAAGGATGAATCCCGTTACACTTATCACCCGCTTAATTCTTAGGGTTGACTCCGTACCTGTTTGTTGGTACATCTATCCTTAGTGAAACTCGAGATCCGGTTCTTCCAAACGGCACGTGGTGATGAGCCTGTAAAGGATTACATAAAAGAATTGTCCGCCAAGGACCGGGCCAAGATCGGAGGATGCCTGCGTGTCTTGGAAGTAACCGGCAGGCTCGATATGCCGCATGGGAGAAAGATGGCAGGACAAAAGGATCTCTTTGAGATTAGGGCAGGTCGTCACCGGGTCTTTTATGGGTTTTTTGAAGGGGAGGTTGTCCTCCTCAGAAGGTAACGGCCGAGATCATGATCGGGCAGATGGTTCGAAGAATCGTCAAACAAAAGCGCCTGAGTATCCGCCAGTTGGCCAAAAGAATGAGAAGTAGCGTTTCCCAGGTCCAGCGCCTGATGAGTGATGCAAACGTCAGTATTGACGCCTTGGCGCGGTTTGCCGCAGCGACGGGGAAGAAGCTCTCGATTCAGATTAAATAGGCATTAAAGCGCCATCTTTGTGAACATGAAAAGAAAAAAGACTCGTACGACTTCCCTAGAACTTCTTCTGCCAGAAATTGGAAAAATTCAATGGGGAAATTGGTATGCGCGGGGCAAAAACACTCGATGGATAAAAAGGGAATGGTGGAATGGAAAGCTCTACCTCAGAAGACCCGAACCACATTTAAATGACGGTTTTCTCGAGCAGATTGATTTGTACGGAAATCGGGAAGTTCCTTATAAACGAGACGTCTTTTACCCAAGGTCAGTTGGTCGCTTTAACCTTCCGGGAGAGCCCATTGCCTATTTTGCAGAGGATTTTGCCACCATGTGCTGTGAAACAATTAGGTCACTTCGTGACAAGGAAGATCTGACTTTTTATAAGGATCTCGATCCCTATCTTTCAGGGAAAGCGGATCTCCATCCTGACTACACCGGTTATCCACGCTCGTACAAACTTCACAGAGACGTAATCCTTCTCGATTTGAGTAGACCTACACACCCGTTAATTGGACTGATTGAAGACGAAGGTCCGTGGCCCGAGGAAGTCTCATTTTATTCTGACATACTCCAGTCAAGGGATCAGGCAGTTTCTTATAAAGTGACCGAACAAATTGCAGTTACAGCTGTAGAGAACGGTTTTGACGGGATTATCTACGAGTCAGTGAGGTCTCGTATGCCAGACATGTGGATGCCATCAACTAATCTCATTATATTTAATCCAGAGAAAATTTCTCGACGAGGATCTAAGGATTGAAGCCACTTTAACTTTGCCAGCTTATTTTAAAAGAAACAACCCGTTTCAGAATCACGCACTGTTCGGGACGCAAATTACAAAACGGGGCCGCCGCCGCCAAATGCGACCACGGCAAGTTGTAGGAAGCAAGCCGGTAAACTTCAGCCAGTGGCTGAAGGCAAACGGCGCGGTAGTAAAAAGGCTTGGCCGCCAGCCGGAAGTTTGAGCTGGGATCTGAAGTTTGTATTTATTGTTTCAAGTGGGGATGTGGGTCAGCAATATATTCAGCCCTTCTTAAGGTATCGACACGGAACTCCTGGTTTGGTGATACCGGTGTGACAACTATTGTATGAGCTCCCTGATCCATGACCCTTGGATCTTCTGTGTCGATATCGGCGCTATAATATCCATAAGAATCTTTGCGGCCCTCGCCCACTTCCATTCCAGAAACTAAAAAGGGTACTCTGCTTCGGATTAATACTGCCGTCCCGTTTTTAGCGGGATCATAGTCGTCGAGATGAATCGTAACATCTTTGCCGCGAGCGCCTTTAACAGTGACTTGCTCGGACGGGGCTTCGGTGGGTTTCAGAGTCACTGAATAGGATTTAGGGTGTTTACGTCTAGGTCTCTCTGCCAGAAGCATAGCCGCACTTTCCTCAGGAGTCGGTGGGACGATCGGTTCACCCTTAGTGCCTACCGTCACCAACTGACCTTGCCGATAGGGCCTGATCGCAATTCTTTTGTCATCAGATGGGAAAGTTCTCGGATGATCTAATGTGACTTCGAGATGAAAACCATCTCTATAGTTACCCTCTGCCGGAATAATTCTGCCGCCAACAGTAACACTAAAACTTTCTCCGCTATCAAGGGTTAAACTTGAACCCCTTGGAGCACTGGGGTCTTCCAGTCGAACCTCGACCGGCTTACAGAAGTATGCTGAGGAACAGCTACCTTGAAGAGCTACCTCGGCAGTGTCTCCTTTACTTGGAAGGGTTAAGGAGCCACCATTTGTCACTGTCACGGGGGGTGTTGCACTCATAAGTTTGCCTCCATTTACCTTTATTATCGCTCACCAATGAGACTGAGTTGTTCGTCTCTATTATTAAAATCTTGAAAATCTTGAAACCTGGCATATGTTATTGAAATTACTATAGAGTTTGTATGATCATTAATAAAATTAAAATCATTTCTGGGGGGCAAACAGGCGTGGACCGTGCGGCGCTCGATTCTGCCTTGGAATTGGGTATTCCTTGTGGGGGTTGGTGTCCCAAAGGGAGGATTGCCGAAGATGGAGTTATCGATGAAAAATACCCGCTTCAAGAAACACCCCTTCGTGATTATAGCCAGCGTACCGAGTGGAACGTCAGAGACTCTGATGGGACTCTTGTGCTTGGTTTCGGGAAGCCAAGTAGCGGCACACTTTTTACTATTGAGACGGCAAAAAAATTAGAGAAGCCATTCATGATTTTGGATTTGAAATCAAACAAGGACGATGCCTCTTTTAAACTTTGGCTACAAAATAATGGAATCCGGACACTGAATATTGCCGGTCCGCGCGAGAGCCTGGCACCGGGGGATACCCACCGGCTAGCGAAGATCAAATTGATCAGGTTATTTGAAAAGTTAACTGAATGAATCACGACTATCAATTTGTAACCCACTGGAAAATTCGAGGCGACTGCCATGAGGTTTTTGCCATCCTGAAGGATGGGGCCAATTACGCCCGATGGTGGCAACCTGCGTATCAGGAGTCAAAACTGCTTTCAGATAAAAAAGTCATCTCGAAGGTTCGAGCAAAACTTCCCTATACATTGCGATTTATGACCGAACTGGTTCGAGAAGATCCTCCTTGGCAGTTGGAAATACGCGTCTCAGGAGAGCTAGTCGGTACAGGTCTATGGACGCTATCTCAGCACGGCCCAGATACGAAAATTGAATTTCACTGGAATGTTCGAGCTGAAAAACGGTTGGTGAGGTGGTTTTCCCCCTTTTTAAAACCACTCTTTCGTTGGAATCATAACTGGGTCATGAGTACTGGCGAAGAGGCCCTCCAGATCGAGATCAACAAACGCAATAAAAAATTGACGGTTGGATGACTTTAAGATAGCATCCTCCCGACTGGAACTTTATTAACCAAGAAGGGGGAAATATGAAACATACTAGATCAAGCGCCGTATTAGTGGTCGGATTAACCGTACTCTTTTCCATTGTCTTTTCAGAGATTGGAGCAGAACAAAAAAAGCCGAATCTTCCTTCGTCCATTGTCATGGCTAAAGGAAGCATAACAGGGCAGATTAATGGTGAAGATATAGAGGCCAATGTGCAGACCCTTTGTGATTTAAATACTGGCGAGTTGATTGCAACGGCTGATTTTACTAAAACCCCCGACGATTTTGACAAAAGATTCCTGAACACAATTATTCTGACAGGGCAGCCACGTTGTTCAAAGGCGGTCGGCGAGGCCTTAAATCCGTTCCGAGATGCGAAGGTAATCAAATTTACGCGGACTGTTTCTTTCTCTTCAGGAGAAGAATTTGTAGGCAATGTAACTTATGATGTGGGGTCAAAGGGGATGATCACTGCTCGTTATGAGTTGAAAGGAGAAACACCGAAGGTTGCTTTAGCCTCTGTGGAACCGGCTGTTGAAGTGTGGACCCCAACGAGTAGCGGGACAGTAAATGGTTTTTTTAGAATGTGTTGGAAGACAGAGTCAAATGCTAGGGTTTGTGCCGATGCTAAGTCAGAATACAGTCAAGAGGGAAGTTCGACGATGTCATCCTTCGTCTCTCCCCATCATCGTTACATTACGATTCAGTCTTCAGTGGATGGGAATCGTTTTGAGCAGGAGGAGCGGATTACTCTCTTTAAAGAATACCCAGGACATGCGATCGATCTGCGTAATTTAAAGAAATTTAAGGGAGTCATTTCAGATTAATACCGAAAGAACGTTTTTACTTGTGCGCAAGTACGACGAGTCGTTTTGCTGATTCGTCGTAGGGGGTTCCTTCTAGAGAACCAAAGACACGGGTTCCTTTAAAGCCGGCAGTTCTTAATAGCGCTGTCAGGGTCTCAGCAGAATAAAGTCTATGTGAGATTGTAAATGTCCGTCGTGATCTACCCTGAGTTGCGGTATATTGAGTCGTTAAGATCGTCCGATCGGCGCTTAAAATCCTTTCTTCTAGAAAATGAATTCCGTCGATATCAAATGTGGCTTGTCTCGTAAAACTACGAAGAAACACCTCTTGGCCGACAACATCTATGACAAATGGAGAGCCGGGATGTAGAGATTCATAAACATGAGTAAGAACCCTGAGATCATCAGCAGGGTCCGCAAAATATCCGAACGATGTATAAAGATTGACTCCTCCATCAAAGGAATCCGGTCGGCAGAATTCTCTCATGTCACCTTCAACCCATTCAACGATGAGTCTCTCTCTTGACGCACTCTTCCTCGCTGTTTCGAGATAATCTCTTGTCCGATCAACCCCCGTGACGCGATATCCTCGACGCGCCAGCTCGAGTGAATGTCGTCCCTGACCACAGGCCAGGTCAAGTACAGAAGAGCCGGATGTAAGCTTCATGAGGGCAATTAATTGTTCGACTTCAGCTTGGGTAGTCGATTGCGTTTTAGCGCCAAAAATTTTTGGCGCCATAATCCTCCAAAACTCATCGTCATCGTACCATCTCATGGAACCGATTGTATCACGTCCAGACAGGCCAGCAGCCGCCAAAAATCTCTTAGTTTCGACTATTCGTCTGAAGGCTTGGGTCACCAGTGATTCCAGTTGTAAACGAGCCTCGGTCATCGATCCAGTGGCTACCAGCTCATGCACTGCCTTTTCGATAAGTCTTATAGGGGAAACTCCAATTCTAACCATATGATACTCTTTAAGGTTATCGTAATAGATTGAATAAAGATGCTCAAAATCTCATTTAAAAGATTAACAAACTTGCGGACCCTTCAAAAATCCTCTAACGGAGGATCGATGTCAGTTTATCAGGCAATCATCCTGGCGATTATCGAAGGATTTTCGGAATTCCTTCCGATTTCCTCGACAGGACATATGATCATCGCCTCTTCGGCAATGGGGATCGCTGGGCAGGAGTTTACGAAGATGTTCACGGTCTGTATCCAGTTTGGGGCGATTCTTTCTGTCATTGTTCTTTATTGGAGGCGTTTTTTTCAGTCGACTGTCTTTTACGCCAAGCTCCTCGTTGCGTTTTTGCCTGCTGCCGTGATTGGAAAGTTGCTGGATGACTGGATTGATCAACTCCTTGGAAGCGTGATCGTCGTCGCGGTCTCTCTTTTGATCGGCGGCGTTATTTTCCTCTTCATCGATCGTCTGTTTCGGGAAGGTCCCGAGAGTAAGGAGGAGGTCTCTTATCGAACGGCGTTTTGGATCGGCTGTTTTCAGACGGTCGCGATAATCCCGGGCGTCTCGCGTTCCGCGGCAACGATCATCGGAGGGCTGTCGCAAAAATTAACACGCAAGACAGCGGCGGAGTTTTCCTTTTTTCTCGCGGTTCCGACGATGTTTGCCGCTACCGTGTACAAACTATGGGCCTTTTATGAACAGGGGAACGGGTTAGGAAATGTCTGGCCGGAGTTGTTGATTGGCAATCTGGTCGCCTTTGGTGTTGCCTTGATCGCGATCAAGTCGTTCATCACGTTCCTGACACGTCACGGTTTCAAGATTTTTGGTTATTATCGAATCCTGATCGGGCTTGTGATCTTGGGGCTTCACTTTTCAGGGGTGTCTTTGGATTAGTGTCCGCTACCCCACATCCCGCCAAGGACTTTAAGATACTGCTGAGGCGTTGATGCCCCTTTTAAGGACTTGAGTGCCTTCTTCCTCGCTTCGAGGTCTTCTCTGATAGCCCCTTCAATCAAACGATCGATTTGTGAGAGGGGGATCACGAGCCCGATATTATCAATAGCGTCGCCGGTCAGCTTGCCGACATTCACCCCGACTATTCGATGACTGTGGAGTCGGAGGGTCGGTCCGCCACTGTGACCTGGATTCAGTGCGGCATCCACCTGGTAATATTCGGCCTCATCAACAACCCCTTTTGCGCGATAAGCGGAAATCATGCCTTTCGCAAAACCTCTGAGACAGACCGCTGCACCGGTAATGATCACCTCCTGAGCAATCAATGTTCTTGGATTAGAGGGGATTTCCCTTTCCAGAGGTTTTAAGACGTTGTCCTTCGTACGGACAACGAGGAGGGCGATGTCGGGATTGTCCTTGCTTCGATAGATCACCCTGTCGAGGGCAAATTTCGACTCTTTGCCAAAGGGGTCTTCGACATTCACCACCGCCTCTGTCTCTTTAAACTCGATCTTGAATTCTATCTCAGGTGCTGCCGTAGGATCATCTTGGGGTTTCAGTTTCGGCGTTACCTCGACCTTTTGATCAAGTTCTTCGACAACATGATAGTTGGTCACGATGTAGTTGATGTAACCGGCCCCTCCGGGGTCTTTTTCGACATGCCAGACCCCACCGGAACCACAGGAGATCGGTTGTTTCTTTTTCTTGTCAATAATATCGATTCGGACCACGGAATTGGCGGTCAGATGCAGTGCTGTTTTGTACGGGAGCCACGATCGGACCGCCTCGATCGGTTCCAGGGAGATTTCGGAATCGACCTTACTCAAGTCGATGTTTCCGTCGATCTTGTCATCGCTCACAAGATCCCAATATCTGCCGATCGCGTAAATTCCCTTGAGCCACCGATCCTCATAAACGGTATGGGAGTGTTCACCGCTGGTAACGGCAAGTGAGAAATCAGAAGGTCTGGAGGTTAGGTCAGTGACCGAGAGATCTTCGGGAAAGGCGACCTCTTCTTTTTGGCCGGGATCTTTTTGACGGGCGAGGGCTAAGAGCTGTTTGTAGAGTTCTGGGAGCTCCTTGTTATCCACGGAGATCACTTGTTCGTGACTCATACCCCCCCCTTTTTTAAAGAGCTTTTTTCAATAATGCCTCAATTTGAGCCTTAGGAACGGCGCCAACCACTTGATCAACCGCCTGTCCCCCTTTGAAAAGGATCACTGTGGGAATCCCGCGAATTCCAAAACGGGCAGGGGTTTCTTGATTGCTATCAACATCCATTTTGTAGACATCAATACGGCCGGCATATTGGGTCGCTACCTCTTCAATAAGTGGGGCAAGGGCTCGGCAAGGGGCGCACCAGGTGGCCCAGAAGTCGACGATCGCCGGTCGGGCACCTTTGAGCACCTCTTTCTCGAAATTTTGATCCGTCGCGATTTTTAAATTTTCTGAAGACATGAAAAACTCTTAAAATTTGCCATTTGAAAAAGCAAGGGATTTTGGCCTAGGGTGCTGTCTTATATGAGATATTATCCAATCAATCTTGATCTTAAGGGCAAAAAGGTCGTTGTGATCGGTGCCGGGAGCGTTGCTTATCGGAAGGTTTTAGGCCTTATTGAGGCAGGGGCGGTTGTTGAAGTGGTTGCCCCTGAGTCCCACCCGGAATTAAAACAATTAGCTCAAAAGGGGGCGATCCGATTGAAGGAGAGGGGATATGTCACGGGTGATCTTCGGGGAGCCTTCGCAGCGATCGCGGCGACGGATGATCGGGCCCTGAATCTTGAACTTCGTGATGAGGCAACCTCCGAAAACGTTCTTTTGAATATCGTCGACAAACCTGAGTTTTGTGATTTTGTCTTTCCGGCCAAGGTCGCTCGTGGGGAATTTCTTTTAACGATTTCTACAGGAGGGGGATCACCGGCGCTGGCGAAAAAAATTCGGGAGGAGTTGGAGGCTCAGTTCGGCGAAGAGTACGGCGATCTAACCGCCCTTTTGGCCGGTATTCGAGCGAAAATTCCACCGGAAGAGAGAAGAAAGTATGAGGAAAAATTCAGTCTCTTTGTTCGCTCCCCGATCCTGGAGGCGATTCGGGCAAATGATTCGGAAAAAATCAGATCTTTGGTGAGGGATCATTTTGGAGAGGAGTTTCTATGAGCCTGCTTGGGACAACCCATTTGATCTTTATGGTGGCGGCCCTTCTCACCTTCGCGGTGAGTTTTTTGGTGGGGTTGCTCTACCTGTTTCAGGAGGGACGTTTGAAAAAACAGCGACCGATCCCGCCGTGGTTTCAGAGGATTCCCTCTCAGGAGATCATGGATCGAATTCACTACAAGGTTTTGAGTGTCGGTTTTCTTCTTCTCTCTCTCGGGATGCTTTTTGGCGCCTTTCTTTCGAAAAAGGTGTTTGGGAGGTTTTTTACCGATGATCCCAGGCAGATCGCCTCACTCTTTACCTGGGCGATTTATGCCTTCTTTTTAAATGTCCGGATTCGTTCCGGTTGGCGTGGGAGACGTGGAATCCTTCTTTCGTTAATCGGATTTATGACAGTAGTTTTGATCTTCTTAGGGATCCATCATCGAGGTTTATAATGCCATTTCTTGTTCTCGGCCTTTCGCATAGGACAGCCCCCCTGGAGCTCAGGGAAAAGCTTGCCGTTTCTGGAGAAAAACTCTCCGAGCTGCTTAAAGGGCTCGTTTCCTCGGACGATGTTCAGGAGGCGTTGGCGATCTCGACCTGCAATCGTGTCGAGACCTATCTTTTTGCGAAGCATGTGGAGCGGGGCGCCGGGTGGGCCAAGACCCTTTTTGTCCGTCTGAGTTCCTTGTCAGAAGAGGCGTTGACCCCACACCTTTATCTTAAAAGTGAAGAGAAGGCGATTGCCCACCTCTTTCGTGTGACGGCAGGGCTCGATTCCATGGTTCTTGGAGAGCCACAGATCGGGGGACAGGTGAAGGAGGCGTACAAAATCGCTGTTGAAAGCAAAACGACCGGAAGTTTTTTGAACAGACTCGTGCATCGTTCCTTGCGGGTCGCGAAGAGGGTACGCAACGAAACAGCGATTGGGCAGTACCCCGTTTCGGTAAGTTATGCGGCGGTGATTCTGGCTACCAAGATTTTTGAGAGTCTCGATGAAAAGACGGTTCTTGTCTTGGGGGCTGGGGAGATGGGGTCTCTCGCCTGTCGGCATCTTCAGGAGCGGGGGGTCAAAAAAATTATTATGGTGAATCGAAGCCTTGAAAATGCCGAGGCGCTGGTGGGTCAATTTGAAGGGGAAGCTCGCCCTTTGAGTCTTCTCGATTCTTCTTTGGAGGAGTCTGATATCCTCATCTCGTCTCTGGCAACCGAGACTGTTTTTCTTAAACCGGACCAGGTCCGTAAGGCGATGTCACGACGGAAGGGGCGCTCGATGTTCCTGATCGATCTGGGTGTCCCGCGCAATATCGATCCGGAGGTGAACCAGATTGAGAATGTTTATCTCTATGATTTGGATGCCCTTCAGGGGATTGTCCTCGCGAATCAAAAGGAGCGCGAGAAGGAGGCTCGAAAGGCGGAGGGGATTATTGCTGAAGAGGTCCTTCTGTTTCAAAAGAGTCTTCAGGAAAGATCTGTCGCCCCGACTATTGAGGAACTGAAAAGGAAGCTGGAATTTATCAGACATAAAGAGACGGAGCGTTATTTTTCAAAACACCCTCATCTGACCGCTGGAGAGCGCGAGGAACTGAATGCCTGCACATCGGCAATTGTGAACAAGATCCTTCACGAACCGATAGTGACGATGAAGGCGGAAGAGATGGAAGAAGAGAGACCTTATTATATTGAGATCCTGAAAAAACTTTTTCACCTGGAAGGGGGATAATTTTCATGAAAGATCGATTGATTGCGGCTGCTTTTCGCGCAAGACGAAACTCCTATAGCCCGTATTCGAATCTCAAGGTCGGAGCGGCGGTTCTGACGAGCGGGGGGAAGATTTTTTCCTCAGGGAATGTGGAAAACTGTTGTTATGCGCTCACGATCTGTGCGGAGCGAGGGGCGCTTTATCATGCGGTTGCGGCGGGTGAGAGAAGATTCAAGGTGCTGGCGGTGACAGCGAACACAGAAGAATTCATCTCCCCCTGTGGGGCGTGCCGGCAGGTTATTTGGGAATTGGCAGGGGATATTGATATCATGATGATCAATCGGAAAAAACAGACCCGAACCATTCCTGTTGCGGCGCTGTACCCTGTCCCCTATAAAAGGGCGGCTAAAAAGAGACTCTTGAAGCACCATCTGAAGAGGAGGAGAAAGTGACTGACGGAGAGCCGAAGGTTTTTATTGAAAATCTTTATCTGGAGCTTCAGGAAATCAAAGAACGCCTCGAAGAGGTCCTCGGGAAAATTTCCGCTGCCTTTCTGGGAAAACCTCATTCCACGGAGGGGAAGATACACGAAGTCAAGGTTCCTGTGACCTATGATCGACCGCTCATGGAGGTTTCCCAGCAGACGGTAAGGCTTGTGGAGCGGCAGGTCATTCTCGAGGCGTTGCGTCGCTCAGACAAACATCATGGGAAGGCGGCCAAGATCCTCGGCATTACCTCACGGACTTTGTACAATAAAATGAAGGAATACGGGATTACAGAGTAGGGTCTTTATTATCACTTTTTATTATCAAAATGATAATTTTATTAAAGTGATAAAACCCTCCTTTGACTGACAATATATTGTAATCACTCATTTTTCATAACTAAAACCGTCCCCGGCATGCCCTTTGCATTAACCACTCATTGGGTATGTGGAGACGACTCTCTTTATTTATTCTTTTTTTGATTTCCCCTTCAGCATGGGCAGCTCCGGGGGATCTCGATCCGCTGTTTGGAACAGAGGGCCTTGTTCATACCACCTTTACAGGATCCGATACACGGGGCTTTCCAGTCGAAGAGATCGCCCTCCAGTCGGACGGCAAGATTGTCGTTGTCGGAACCGTTTCGCGCACCGTCGGTTGTTTCAACGACGGGAACGGCTGGATCTGGAAGGATATGGCGGTTGCCAGGTTCAACGCCGATGGGACCCTCGATACCACGTTTGGTGATCAGGGGAAGGTGACTCTGAATTTTGGAGAGCCCGAGTTGAAGCAAAACGGGACCCAATGCAGTGTGACTTCGGGAAGGTCTTCAATCGCTACAGGAGTGGTGATCCAGGACGACGGCAAGATTATTGTTGGTGGTTTCGTTGATGTGCAGGTGGACCTCTATGAGAATTTTGCCGTGGCGCGACTCAATACCGATGGAACGCTGGATAACAGCTTTGGGGCGTCTGGCCTGGTTACCGACTCTTTTAGTGGCGCCAAGATGCCGACGAACGTCAACCAACATAAATTAAACGATGGCCGATGGAATCAGGCGTATGATCTAGCGTTTCAGCCCGACGGGAAGATTCTCCTCGTCGGATGGACAAACTATTCACCGGCGGGGACGTATGCCTTTGCACGCCTGAATGAGGACGGAAAACTTGATACTACTTTTAGTGGAGATGGGCGTGCGATTTTTGCCTTCTCCTCTACAAATGAGATCGCGACTGCGGTGACCCTTCAACCTGACGGTAAAATCGTCGGTGTTGGTGGTGGTGACTCCAATGGGAATGGGATCGATTATCACCTGATCCGTTTATTGTCCGACGGGAAGCCGGATCTTTCGTTCGATTCAGACGGCTCTGTTTATATCGACATCAATAATCAAAGCTATGATGTGCCCAAAGATGTCGTCATTCAATCCGATGGAAAGATCGTCGTTATGGGATCTTACTCCGGAGGCGGGATGCAGGGGATCAGTCTCGCACGTCTTGGTGACGATGGGGGACTCGATTCCTCATTTGACAGTGATGGCATCGTCAAGACACCAAAGGTAGCGGAGATTCTAAGCGGTAACGCGGTGACCCTTCAGCCTGATGGGAAAATTCTTGTCGCCGGCCGGTTCGATGCCGATTCGCCACAACAGGACGATTTCTTGCTGTTTCGATACAACAGTGACGGGAGCCTCGATCCAACCTTCAGTGGGGATGGAAAGGTCAGGACCGATTTTGTCTGGGAGGGTAGCAGCAAAGGGGACGACGGTCGGGCGATTGTGTTTCAGGGTGATGGGGGGATTCTGGTCGCCGGTTTATCGGTGTCGGTCGTTAATGTTGGCCCCTCGGGGAGTCCTTCTTTGGCTAAATACCGCAGTGGCCTCTATGAGCTCTCTGTTGATGATATCTCTGCCATAGAGACAGATTCTGTTTTTGATGACATCGGCCCTGAAACTTTCACGGTCACTCTTTCAACTGCTCGTTCCATGGCAGTGACCGTGGACTATGAGATTCGTGATGGGTCGACAACGGCAGGTGATGACTATATTGCCGAGGGAGCGGTTCTCACCGGAACAGTCTCTTTTGCCCCCGGTGAAACCAGCAAAACGGTGAGCGTCTGGATCTCCGGTGATCTGCTTGTCGAGGGAGAAGAGAGCTTTGAAATAGAACTTTCAAATCCTGTCAATGCCACAATCGTCGATTCGATCGGAAGTGGGACGATTATCGACAATGACTCCGGTCCTGAGATCAGGGTGAATGATATTGCCATCCCGGAGCCTGGCGAGGGTGGCCAGGCAACCGGCACCTTTACGATAACCCTTTCACGTCCCAGCGAACAGACGGTTACGGTTGATTATAATGAGGATTATAATGATGCCGTTCCCGGTGTTGATTTCGAGAGTTTTAACGGGACAGTGACATTTGATCCGGGAGAAACGGTCAAGACAGTTTCTGTCGCCGTGTGGGGTGATGCGATCGACGAAGAGGATGAGGTCTTTTTTATTTATCTCGCCGGTGCGGTGAATGCGACTGTGGCGGATGATTTTGGTGATGCTGTTATCCAGGACAGCAGTCCCGAACCGACCCTATCCATTAACGATCTGACCTTTGATGAAGTGGACGATAGTGTTGCGTTTACCGTCTCACTCTCGGAACCGAGTGCGAGATATGTCCGTTTTCGAGTCACGACGAACGGGATCAACGCCATGGAGGATGTCGATTTTCTGGCGCGAGATTTTGTTCAGTCGATTGAGCCGGGAGAGACCTCTGTTCCTGTTTATATCCCGATCCTTGACGGTTCGATCCCTGAGTCAGATGAGGTTTTTGAGGTTGTCTTAAGCGAGCCGCTGCATGCGACTATCTCAGATGACAGGGGAGTGGCGACGATCCGGGACAATGACGGTCCGTTGCCGACCCTCTCGATTAGCGATGCTTCAGGAGGAGAGACCGAAGATCCTCTGGAGGCCACAAGGACGCTCGCCTTTACAGTCACCCTTTCTCAACCTCACGAGGAGACTGTGATGGTTGACTATGAGACCGTGGATGGAACCGCCCTGGTAACCTTCGACTATGCCCCTGCAATAGGGCAATTGGTTTTTTCTCCAGGTGAGACGAACAAGACAATTACGGTTCCTGTCCTGGATGATATCGTCTCAATGATTTTCGGAATTTTGCCAGAAGAGGCTGAAACCTTTTCGATTCGTTTGACCAATCCGTTCAATGCGACAATTGCCGATGGGGAGGGGATCGGTACGATTACCGACAATGATGGAACGAGAACCCTGACTGTCACTAATGCCAGCGCCTCGGAGAGCGATGGTACGATCATTTTTACGGCGACGGTCTCCGAGACGAGCCTTTCCGATGTTCGGTTTCGTTGGGAGGCGGTTACCGATGGGACGGCACGGATGGCCTTGGACTTCGCACCGGATCTGGGTGAGATCAGGATAGAATCTGGAGAGACGAGCGCGACATTTTCGATCGAGTTGGTTGATGACGAGATTGAGGAAGAGATGGAGAGTTTTACGGTGAGAATTCTGGATGTCGAGAACGCGAATCTTACCGGCAGCATCGTGACGGCGACGATCACGGATGATGATGGGGAACCGGAACCGGTCTGCGGTGACGGGACTTGTGCCCCGTCGGAGGAGGGGGTTTGTGCGGAGGATTGTGATGGAGGGGATGAAACGATTGAAACTCAGGAGGAGTGTGTTGTTATCGCGACAAATTTTCTGACCGGTGAGGAATGCGGACGGGTCACGATTCGTGAAGGGGAGGCGTTCGCGATTGAATGTGATCCGTTGAAGATAGCGGATCCGGACCAGAGATCAAAACTCCGCGTCGCGATTCAGGCCTATTGCCAGACCGTTACCTACGGGATGTTTTATGAGACCGATTACGATGAGCAACAGTTTGAGGATGGTGAGGAAGAGGTTCAGGCCGGTGAGATCGATACCGAGCAGACAATCGCCCTTGAAATGTTGAAAGACCACCTTGACGAAAATGGGATGCAGACGATCCGTGATTTCGAACCTGCCTGTTTTGTCTCCTTTATGGATCGTTTCTATACAAGCGCCTCTCGTGAGGTGACCACTATTGAAGGAGGGATGGGGGCTGCCAAGGATGTCGTGAAATGCTTGATCAAGGAAAACCTGAGTCCCTCTCTGTATGGTTTTTCCAGCTATCAAGATCTCATCTCGGCGATCCGGGAGGGGAGCCTCAGCAGTGAAACGATCGAGTCTCTCTCTCAGGATGTTGAATCGCATTGTGATTATAATGCGACAATCATCAGGGCACGCCTTGATCAGGCTCAAGAAGTGACGCGTCGGATTGCCCAATTTGCCGCCACGGGACTTTGTGACGAGGGAGAGGTTTTTGAAAAGATGAAGGAGGATTCTGGATGGATCGATGCGGCGGTGCAGACGGTCCAGAGCCTGAGTGACAACCATCTTCAGAATGGCGATCGTGCCTTCGAGATTGTTGAGGATCTGATCGAAGAGGGGATGGAGGAAGAGGAACCGGCCCTTTTCACGAATGAAATGAATCAGCATGTTCTTTTAGGGGTTATCGAGCAGGCGATGGAGGTCGATTTTTCCCGAGGTCATTTTGATGCCGCCCTTGAGCTTGTTGGTGAACTGTCCCTCGAGGAAGGGGAGTTATCCGATGAGCAGCTTCAAGAGCTTGGGGACCTTTTTATCAATATAGCCCCTGAGGTTCACGATCATCTCGAAGACTCGGAAGATGCCTGGCTGATTGCCAATTATCTGGCAGATTCAGTGGGGGATGGAGAGATGGATCAGGAGAGCGAGGATGAACTTCTTTCAGACCCTGACGAATTTTTAGATGAATTGGATCGTCATGATGAATCGGTTCGTGAATGTCGTCGAGGCAGGGGGGCAGGGAACGGAGACGGGGGAGAAAGAGACTGCCTGGACGATATTGATCCTGTCGATCAACTGCTCGATGATGCTGATACCACCCCCACACCACCAGCTCCACAACCATCGCCTCCTGCCGGTAATGATGATGAAGGAGAGGGGAGAAGGGGACCACCAGAAGGGAGGGGACGGCCGTGATCATTAAAAAAATTAAATTGGTGCTGATCACATTGGCGATTGCACTGACAACAGGTTGCGCCGCCTCTATGGATCTTTGGGAAAAGGGTCTCTCTTCCAAAGCCCCGTCGACAGAGGAGGCTGTTTTTGACTTTGATCCTGCGACGGCAGAATCAGGTGATACCGGTGATGCGGCGACATCGGATTCTGTCAGCGCGACCACCTCGAGTCCCTCCGCCAGTCCAACGACTGAAGGGGGGGGCACAGCAACAGGAGGCTCGACGACAACGACTCAAACCACAAATCAAGCCTCGAAAATTATCCTGCGCGGACAGTTGACCCCGCCCTGATCATCCCGAGACTCTTATAACGCTTGACACCTCGAAACCGATTCAATTAAAAATCCAAAGTTTTTCGAGAAGTTACGCGGGCGCGTAGCTCAGTTGGTTAGAGTACTTCCTTGACATGGAAGGGGTCACAGGTTCGAACCCTGTCGCGCCCATACAGTGTTGGGTTCCAGATATATTTTGACTAAGTTTGCCGAACCCTTGGTGGTCAATCGAGACCTCTCGGAGTCCCGCTCTACAAAGGCCTGTGATAATGAGCGGGATGAGAGGGAGTGCGCGAGCCCGGCCTTGAGAGGGCGAGCGACACGTGTCGAGGAAGACCGACAAGGGGAGGCAAACTAGAGGTACTATTATGGTCTGTCGTCCAGGACATGAGAATGATCCGTTAGAAAAACTTCGGCATTCGGCCGCGCATATCATGGCGTCTGCCGTTCAGGCCCTTTTCCCTGGCACAAAGGTGACGATTGGTCCCGTCATCCCGGAGGGATTCTTCTACGACTTTGATGTTTCCCGCCCGTTTACCCCTGAAGACCTGGAAAAAATCGAGAAGAAGATGAGGGAGATCGCCGAGAAAAATTCTCCGTTTCAGCGAAAGGTGATGAGTCGTGCGGAGGCGATCGAACTGTTCCGGAAAAAAGGGGAGAAATTTAAGGTAGAGATCATCGAAGGTCTTCCCGTGGGAGAGGAAATCAGTTGCTACCAACATGGCGATTGGATCGACCTCTGCAAGGGGCCTCATGTTGAAAAAACAGGGGAGCTCAAGGTTTTTAAACTTCTGAATGTCGCCGGCTCGTATTGGCGAGGCGATGAAAAGCGGGAAAGGCTTCAAAGAATTTATGGAACCGCTTTTTTGAAGCAGGAAGAGCTTGATCAGTACCTTCATCGTTTGCATGAAGCCGAGGCGCGAGATCATCGAAAATTGGGAAAGGAACTGGATCTTTTCAGTACGATGGATGATGAAGGGGCCGGGCTTGTGCTGTGGCATCCTAAGGGTGCGAGGATTCGAAAGGTGATCGAGGATTTCTGGAGGGAGCGTCACCTGCAGGGGGGATACGAGATCCTTTTCACACCCCATATAGCAAAACGTGATCTTTGGCGGACCTCCGGGCATCTCGATTTTTATAAAGATTATCTCTATGGGCCGATGATGATCGATGAGGTGGATTACCAGTTGAAACCGATGAATTGCCCCTTTCATATCAAGATATTTCAGAGTCGCTTGCGGAGTTACAGGGAGTTGCCGTTCCGATGGGCAGAACTGGGGACCGTGTATCGCTACGAACGTTCCGGGGTCCTGCACGGTCTGCTGAGGGTTCGTGGGTTTACGCAGGATGACGCCCATATTTTTTGTCGACCGGACCAGCTGGAGCAGGAGGTTGCTCAAGTTCTTGATTTTACCTTGTCGATGTTGGCTACTTTCGGATTCAAAGATTATGAAGTCATGCTCTCGACGCGCCCTGAAAAGTCTGTCGGATCCGATGAAGACTGGGAGAGGGCGACCAGTGCCCTCAAAAAGGGGCTCGAATCAAAAAAAATACCGTATCAGGTCGATCCGGGAGAGGGGGTCTTTTATGGACCGAAGATTGACATTAAAATCAAAGATCTCCTCGATCGTGCTTGGCAATGTTCGACAATCCAGATCGATTTTAATCTCCCGAAACGTTTTGAGTTAACCTATGTCGCTGAAAACGGTGTGCGGACCCAGCCGATTATGGTTCATCGGGCCCTCCTCGGTTCTTTGGAAAGGTTTTTTGGGGTCCTCATCGAACATTATGCAGGGGCCTTTCCGCTTTGGCTATCACCTGTCCAGGTGAATGTGATCACGATCGCTGAAGATCAGATCCCTTATGCGGAGAAGGTCGTTTCCGAGCTAAAATCAGGGGGGATACGTGTTGAATTAGACGTGCGTAATGAAAAGTTGGGTGGTAAGATCCGTGATTCAGAGCTTCAGAAGGTGCCTTATATGGTGGTTTTAGGGAAGAAGGAGGTTGCATCTTCCACCTTAAGTGTGCGATCGAGAAGGTCTGGTGATTTAGGCAGTATGAGTCTTGATCAGTTTATAACCCATATCCAGGAAGAGATTAAATCGAGGAGGTGATTTCGTATTAAGGAGTTAAGAGTAAATCGCCGGATCCGTATCCCGGAGATCCGGCTGATTGACAATAATGGAAGTCAACTGGGAGTTGTGAAACTTGAGGAGGCACTGAAATTGGCCCAGGAGGCCGAGCTGGACCTTGTTGAGATTTCACCGACAGCAAAACCACCTGTCTGCAAGATCATGGATTATGGAAAGTATAAGTACTTGCAGAAGAAAAAGGAGCATGAGGCGAAGAAGAAACAGACGGTTGTGCATTTAAAAGAGGTGAAGATGCGTCCGATGACGGACGAGCACGACTTTCAATTTAAGATGAGACACATTCAGCGGTTTCTCGAAGAAGGGAACAAGGCCAAAGTGACCGTCGTTTTTCGAGGAAGAGAGCTTGAGTATAAGATCCATGGAAGGACGTTAATGGATCGTGTCCTGGAAACAGTGAAAGGCAAGGCGACTGTCGAATCACCGCCGATGATGGAGGGGAGAATGATGGTTATGATACTGGCGCCAGCATAAAGAGGAGAAGAGATGCCGAAACTTAAAACAAATCGGGCCGCGCATAAGCGGTTTAAAAAGACTGGAAATGGAAAGTTCAAGCGACGTCATTCATTTCTTCGTCATATTATGACGTCAAAATTGAAGAAGAGGAAGAGGCAGCTTCGTCGTGGAGCGCTTGTTCATCGATCCGATCAGGCCGAGATAAGGAGGTTGTTACCCTATGCCTAGAGCAAAAGGTGGATTCAAAACCCGCCAACGAAGAAAAAAGGTTTTAAAGGCTGCTTCCGGATTTCGTGGGGGACGATCCCGCCTTATCCGTTCTGCTATTGAGACGGTGAAGCGCGCCCAGAGGTTCGCCTACAAGCATCGCAAGGTGCGCAAGAGAGAGTTTCGTAATCTGTGGGTGACACGAATCGGGGCTGCTGCGAAGGATTTGGGGGTTTCCTATTCACAATTGATGGGACGCCTTTCGAAGGCGAATATCCAGATCAATCGCAAGATGTTGTCGGAATTGGCGATCCATGATCCGCAGGCATTTCGAAAAATTGTTGAAGTCGCTTCGCATTAAGATCCCATGGACCTCAAGACAGTCGAAGAACGCTTTGCTCATGAGATTCAAAACGTCCATTCTCTTCAGGAGTTGCTGGATGTTAAATCACAATTCCTTGGCAAGAAGGGACATCTCTCCCAAGTTCTTCAAGATCTGAGGACCCTTCCACCCGAAGAGCGTCCGGTGGTCGGGTCAGCCGCAAACAAGCTGAAAGATTTGATCGAAAATGCCTGCCGCGAAAGGCTTGAATCGTTAAAACAAGAGGCCCAGGAGAAAAAGATTCGTGAAAGGATGATTGATGTCACCCTTCCGGGCCGAACCACACCGGCTGGTTCTCTGCATCCCATTTCGATGACACTTCGGGAGGTAGAAAAAATATTTGTCTCCATGGGCTTTTCTGTCCATGAGGGGCCTGAGATCGAAACTGATTATTATAACTTTGAGGCGTTGAATATCCCTCCCGATCACCCCGCCCGAGATATGCAGGATACATTTTATATAGATAATGTAGGGGCGACCCCGCGCGCGGGATCGCCCCTACTTCTTCGTACCCACACCTCTCCCGTTCAAATCCATGTCATGGAAAAACAGAAGCCACCGATACGGATGATCGCGCCAGGTGTCGTCTATCGACGCGACTCCGATATCTCCCATTCACCGATGTTTCATCAGGTGGAGGGGCTTGTGGTGGGAGAGGGGATCCGATTTTCGGACCTGAAGGGGACCCTGAGCTATTTTCTGGATCGGTTTTTCCAGAAAAAAAACCGGATACGATTCCGCCCCAGCTACTTTCCGTTCACGGAGCCCTCTGCCGAGGTCGATGTCTGGTGGGAGGGAAAAGGTTGGCTTGAGGTGCTTGGTTGCGGGATGGTCCATCCGAATGTCTTTCGAAAGGTTTGCTATGATCCCAAAAAAGTGACCGGCTTTGCCTTTGGTCTCGGTATTGAGCGATTGGCGATGCTGAAGCTTAGGATTCCGGATATCCGGATGTTTTACGAAAATGATCTTCGATTTTTGGAGCAATTTCGATGAAGGTTCCCATTTCGTGGCTTAAAGAGTTCGTTTCTTTTTCGCTTCCTGCCGAAAAGTTGGCTGAAAAGTTGACCCTTGCCGGTTTTGAGGTGGAGGGGATTTCCGAGAGTGAGGGGGATCAGGTTTTGGATGTTGCTGTGATGCCAAATCGTGGCGATTGCCTCTCGATCCGCGGGATCGCCCGAGAAGTCGCTGCACTTTTGGGACGGAAGGGGATTCCAGTTTCTCTCAAGCAGAGGAGAGAGACGTCATTGGTCAGAACAAAAGGCGTGCTCGATCTGGATCTTCGCGCAAAAAAGGGTTGTCTGCGATACATGGTTCGCGTGATCCGGAATTTGAAAGTAGCCCCTTCCCCTGAATGGATGCGTCGTCGTCTGGTCCAGTCTGGCCTCCGATCGATTAATAATGTTGTCGATGTCACGAATTACGTCCTGCTGGAACTAGGACAACCCCTGCATGCCTTTGATCTACAGAAAATTGGTTCCAAAATCATCATTCGTTATGCGACGCCGGACGAGGAGTTTGAGGCGCTCGATGGCAAAAAATACAAATTGGAATCGAGTGATCTTTTGATCGCCGACCCAAAAGGACCGATCGCCCTTGCTGGAATTATGGGAGGGGCCTATTCCGAGGTCTCCTCCTCGACAAGCGATGTCGCTCTGGAGAGCGCCTTTTTTCATCCCGCGACCATTCGAAAGACAGCACGACGTCTTGGCATACAGACGGAATCTTCCTATCGGTTTGAACGACGGGTTGATCCCGAGGCTGTTTCTTTGGCACTGGACAGGGCCACCGATCTTTTTCGGCAGATCGCTTCCGGCGAGTCGAGTGCAGATTGTGTTGATAGAAAAGTTGAAAAGTTCCGCCCCAAAAAGATTTCTTTCAGGCCGGAGTCTGTTTCCCGCCTTCTTGGAGATCAGAGGTCCCCCTCTCTGATTCGTTCCAGGATTCGTCGACTTGGATTCATTCCAAAGGGAAAAAATCAATGGCTCGTTCCTTCCTATCGGGGAGATGTTCAGGAAGAGATCGACTTGATAGAGGAGGTTGTGCGTCTCGAGGGGTACGATAAGGTCCCGCTGACGCTTTCTCCTCTGAATGAACCGCCCGTTTTTTCATTTCATCGTGATTTGACGGAGAGGGCGCGTCTCTGGATGGCCGATCAGGGATTCTTTGAATGCGTCCATCTCTCTTTTGTCTCGCCACGGGATTTGGAATATGATCCTCCACTTCTTGGTCTGGCGGTTCCTTTGGCGAATCCGTTGGGTTATGAAGATTCGCTGCTTCGACCCAGTTTGATCCCCTCGCTCTTAAAAACAGCTGCCTATCATGAGCAGCATAAACTCTCAGGGTTTCGAGGGTTCGAGCTTCGGACCATCTATCGTCGGAAAGAAGGGGGGAAGGAAGAGAGGCGATCGTTGGCTGCCGTGATCAGTTCAGAACGGACACCTGCGTGGTATGAACAGCGCCGGTCTGATTTTTTTGACATCAAGGGTTTTCTGGAATCGCTTGGCAATCATCTGGGGGTTCGGCTTGAATTTCAGAGAGACGAATTTTCATCGCTTCTTCCTGGAGGGTCCGCTTCTGTCTCCAGAAATGGGGAAAAGATCGGTTTTTTGGGTGAAGTGCATCCCAAGGTGCTTGAGCATTTTAATCTGAAGTCACCCCTCTTTCTTTTTGAGGTGTTATGGGATCGTTTGGTGGAGGGGCTGATGTCGGAGGTCCATTTCCAATCCTTTTCTAAGGTCCCTCAGGTTCAGAGGGATCTTGCCTTGCTGGTTGATGGGACTATTCCATCAGGTCAAATCAAACAATTTCTGGAAAGTCAGTCTGAAAACCTGGTCAAGAAGGTCCTCTTGTTTGATCTTTATGAAGGGGAGCAGATTCCGAAGGGCAAAAAAAGTCTCGCCTTTTCCCTCTTCTTGGGGCAAGATAAGACCTTGATAGAAGAGGAGATTCAGAAGGCGTGGCAAAGAATCATAGAATCTTTAAGGAGGGAATTCCATGCAGACATTAGATGAGACAACGAATCAAGAATCGACCATGACCAAGGCGGAGATTATTGAGAGTGTTTATACAAAGATTGGTTTTTCCAAGAAGGAATCCGCCGAGGTGGTGGAATTGGTCCTGAATACCATGAAGGAAACACTTCAGCGTGGTGAAAAGATAAAGATCTCCGGTTTTGGCAATTTTGTCGTCCGTCAAAAACGACCGCGTATTGGGCGAAATCCACAGACAGGGCAGGAGATCGAGATCTCCGCACGATCGGTTTTAACCTTTCGACCGAGCCAGGTCCTGAAGGCCGCCTTAAATAAGGCATAAACCCTCTGCAAGAAAACGTTATCAAATTGAGAATTTATTCTCAGAATGATAATAACTTCCGACGAGAATATTTACTATATCTTTATAAATCAAATGGTTAGCAATAAAAATCCGATGGCGATTCTGGCATGAGAAATGCACTTAAGGGGTGAGCATGAAGACAAATAGGGTTCTTGTTTTTTTCCTCCTTGCCACCCTGATGATTCCAGAAGCCTCTTATGCCGCCCCTCCAGTGCCGGGGGATCGTGATGCGAGTTTTGATACCGATGGGATTTGGACCGCCGATGCCGGTAGTACGTCAGATGCAGCGAGGGCGATGATCCTCGACCTTGCCTCGAACGGTGATTTGAATGGTTATATCGTTGGTGGGGAAATGATCAGGAGTAGTCTCCGCCGCTGGGCATTCTACAGTGTGAATCGGAATGGCGATCCCAGCTTCGTGACAACGCATCTGTTGCCCGACTCGACGGGAGATACCTTAAGGGGGCTTGCTTATCAGAGTGATGGGAAGCTCATTGCCTGTGGCTCCTCTTCCTTAGGTGGGAAGATCTGTCGTTTTAACCTTCCTGGTTCCTGGAGTCTTGATACGACCTTTGGTTCAAATGGTTGTGTGACAGCAAACCCCACATCGGGTGTTGATACCTTTAATGCCTGTACCGTTGACAACTCAGGAAAGATCCTCGCGGCGGGAACCTGTAATGGTGATTTCTGTGTAGCGCGTTACCTCTCTGAAGGTACGCCTGAATTAAGCGCAGGTTCACCCGATCCTGGTTTTAGTGGGGATGGCGTTGCCTTCGCGAATTTTGGATCAACCGATCAGACATTCGCGATGGCTCTTACGGCGAATGGCAAGATTTATCTGGGCGGATTGGCCAGTGTGACTCATTGGAGTGGAGGTTCATCAACGACGGACGATGATTTTGCCGTTGCTTGTTTCCAAGGGGCTGATGGTTTGCCCTGCTCAGATTTTCAAGCTGGTACAGGTCGAGCGACATCGGACACCGGCTCCGGAAATTATGACCGGATCCTCGCGATGGTTCTGGACAGGAATGGAAATCTGGTTGTGAGTGGAAGGAGTACGACCGCAACTTCCCCAGAGGGTGAAGCGGTGATTGCCCGTTTTTCCCTGAATATGACACTGGAGCCAGATCCGTCATTTAACAGTGGAATGCCTGTTTTTCTGTCACAATTTATCTACGCTTCAGATATCAAAATTCGCGCCGATCATTCCGTTGTTGTCAGTGGTCGATCAAGAGACATTAATCCTTCATTCGCTGTCTTCAACGAAAACGGTTCGTTTCATTCATCCTTTGGCAGACCCACTTCCGGGAGTGGGATGGTTCTTGAGACCTCTATTGTTACTAATGATAGTCCGGTTCTTGGGATTGGGCCGGATCATAAGATTGTGCTGGCAGGATCGCGTCTCAATACTCAGACAAGTGATTCCGATTTCCTCGTCGCTCGTTTCCTGGCCGATGATCGCGATAATGATGGTGATCTGGATGGTATGGATAATTGTCCCGACGCTGCCAATGCCGACCAGTCGAATCTTGATGACGATAGTCAAGGGGATCTTTGCGACCCAGACGACGACAACGACGGGATCTGCAGTCGGACAGAGGAGATTTTTGGTTGTAGCCTGAGTAAGACCGGAGGTCAGGATAATTGTCCGTTCGCCGCGAATGAAGATCAGTTGGATACCGATACAGATGGGAGTGGTAATGCCTGCGACAGTGATGATGATAATGACACGGTTCCTGATAATCGTCCGGATCTCTGTCCACTAAATTTTGATCCTCTCCAAACCGATACGGATGGTGACGGATTAGGGAATGCCTGTGATGATGATGACGATGATGATACTATTTCTGACAAGTCCGACAATTGCCCTATCTCGTTCGAATTATCTGCAGACCAAACGGACACCGATGGTGACGGACAGGGGGATCCCTGCGATGGTGATGTCGATGGGGATATGGTTGAAGAGATTCGGGTCGATAATTGTCCTCTGATTCGGAACGCCGAACAACTCGATGCCGATGGAGATGGTGCAGGAGATGAGTGTGATGACGATATGGATGGTGATGGGGTTCCCAATCTCACTGACAACTGTCGACTGTTGTCGAATGATAACCAGCTGAATACGGATCGTGATTCCGATGGTGGCGATGCCTGTGATACCGATGATGACAACGATACGGTTCTTGATGAACCGGATAACTGTCCACGTGTCGCAAACCGTGATCAAGTCAACATGGATGGCGCTGCCGATGGAGGGGATCTCTGCGACCCTGATGATGACAATGACAGGATTTTGGATCCTAATGATAACTGTCCCTTTGCCGCCAATCAGGTTCAAGAGGATCTCGACAAAGATGGTATCGGTGATCTCTGTGACGGGGATCGTGATAGCGATACGGTAGCGGATGATCGGGATAATTGCCCGACGATGCCGAACTTGTCTCAGGAGAATCAGGACAACGACAGAGAAGGGGATACCTGTGACACCGATGATGATAATGATGATATTGCGGATGCGAACGACAACTGCCCGTTAATGGCTAATAGGGACCAGCTCGATGTCGATATGGATACCGTCGGTGCGGTTTGTGATTCGGATGACCGGAATCCCTCTGCCGGCAGGGTCCAGCCAACGGCGACCACCGGTATTTCTGTAACCGATGCCAGACCAGCCGATCTGGGTCCGACGTCACTACCTGCTCCTGTTCAACCCTCCAATGAAAGTGAAACGAGTCGGAGCCCGGGTCCTCTCGGACCTCGAGCGGTTGGGAACACCGCCTGTACTTTAATCAGAAATTAATGTCGGGACGGCGGGATTTGAACCCGCGACCACACGCACCCCAAGCGTGTGCGCTACCAGGCTGCGCTACGTCCCGATCAATTCTTCTGCTCATACTCGATCATTATTTGACTGCACAATAGAAATTTCCTTCGCTTGACGGTGATTTCTTGTTGACCTACCATTCACCCCCTATGGGGACCATCGACAAGAAATTTCTAATTACCGATGAGATTCGTGACGAAATCGATCATTACGAAGAAACAGTCAAAAAATTTCGGGCAGGGGAGATCGGCCCGGATAGTTTTCAACGTTTTCGACTCCAGCACGGGATCTACGGTCAGAGGCAAGAGGGGGTCCAGATGGTCCGGATCAAGATCCCTCTGGGACGACTCAATGCCGACCAATTGGAGTGCATTGCCGATCTTGCCGAAACGATTGCCCATAACAATGCCCACCTCACGACACGTCAGGATATCCAGATCCATTATGTGAAGTTGGAGAATACAATCGACATGATGCGAAGGCTCGCATCTGTGGGACTCACGACGCGCGAGGCGTGTGGAAATACCGTGAGGAATGTAACCGCTTCCCCGAGTGCCGGTGTTGATCCAAAAGAGGCATTTGATGTCACCCCGTATGCGCATGCCCTCGCCTATCATCTGCTCCGAAATCCGATTAACCAGAACCTCCCCAGGAAATTCAAGGTGGCATTCGATGGGGGAGGGGTCATGACCGCCCTCCCGCTGATCCACGACATCGGGCTCATTGCGACGATGAGAGGAAATCGTCGTGGTTTTGAGGTTTATGTCGGTGGGGGACTTGGATCTTACCCTGTTGTCTCCAAAAAGTTTTATGATTTTATGCCGGTCGAGGATCTGCTTCGGTTTGCCGAATCGATCCTCCGGGTCTTCGATCGTTATGGAGAGAGGAAGATCCGGGCGAAGGCGAGGATGAAATTTTTGATCGAGAAGTTTGGGTTCGAGAAATTTTGCCAGTTAGTGAAGGAAGAGATGAAGGAGGTTGAGTTGCCGCAGGAGGCAAATGATTACCTAAAAAGGCTTTCTGATTGGGAAGAATCCCCCCCCCAACCCCCCTCTTTGTCAAAGAGGGGGGTGCCCAGCGAAGCGGGCGGGGGAGATTTTCTGGAATGGAAAAAAACGAATATCACTCCTCAAAAACAGGCTGGTTATTCAATGGTCGAGATCCGATTGACGACGGGTGATATGAATCCTGCGCAGATGCGGTCGCTTGCCGATATCTTGCGTCGTTATGCCGGAGGAAAGGTCCGAACGATTGTTCATCAAAACCTGCTCATACGTTGGATTCGAGATCAGGATTTGCCTGCGCTCTATGAGGAACTTGCGGCGATCGGGATGGTGAAAAAAGATGCCCAGACAATTTACGACGTGACCGCGTGTCCCGGAACCGATACCTGTCGGCTCGGGATCGCCTCTTCGATGGGACTGGCCCGTGTGATTGAGAGTCGGCTCTATCAGGAAGATGGGAAGATCACCTCCCTTGCACGCGATCTCCGGATCAAGATCAGCGGCTGTCCAAACTCCTGTGGGCAGCACCACATTGCCAATATCGGATTTTATGGTGGGGCGATCCCTGTCAATGGACATACGGTGCCTGCCTTCCAACTCATGCTTGGTGGAAATTTTGGACGTGAGACGGTGATTGCGACACCGATCTGTCAGATTCCCTCAAAAAACGTCCCCGATGCGGTCATCTCTTTGGTTCGTTATTTTGCCGAAAATCAAAAGGGGAGGGAGTCATTCAACGAATTTTATAAGCGGATGGGAAAAGAGAAGGTGATTCAACTCCTGGATCCGCTTTTAAAGATTCTTTCGTATACAGAAAAACCTGACTTTTATGTTGATTGGGAGGATCAGAAAGAATTTGCGCTTCAAAAAGGGGTCATTGGTGAGTGTGCTGGCCAGATGAAGGAGGATATCCCTCCCAAGGTGGCTGATGGAGATCCCCTATTGGAAATGGCCAAGGCCCATCGCGAACATCGGCAGTATGAGTCGGTCGCCCACAAGGCATACGAGGCGATCGTGAAGGCGGCAAATGGTCTTCTCTATCTGAAGTTGGTTTCCACCTTTAATGATATCGAGACGACTCATGAGTTTGAGAACCAGTTTGGCCGGACTGACCTTCTTCCTCAGTACAAAGGGTTTCACAAAAAGGTCCAATCGCTTCGGGAAAAGAGTGTTGATGAGAAGGTCGCCGAGGAATGGTTTGCCCTCGCCAAAGAATTTTTAAAGAGCTGCCACGAAAAAGAGCCGGAAGTCACAGCTACTTCACCCCGAAAACCAAAAGGCCCCCAGCCGGATACACTGGCCATTTAAAGCCGATACAACATCCAGTACACCACCACTCCGGTCACTGACACATACATCCAGATCGGCCAGGTGATCCGGGCGATTTTTCTGTGGGCATCGAATCGTTTTTTCCAGGCGAGATACAAGGTTCGGATCGCAAGGAATGGGGTTATTGCCGCAAGGGAGGTGTGGGAAATCAGGATCCCTAAATAAAGTTTGCGAACCAGTGGGTCACCCTCAAACCGGTGGACCCCTGTCAGATAAAATCGCGTGAGGTAAGAGATCAAGAAGACAATCGAGACGGAAAAGGCGCTGGCCATCAAGGCTCGGTGGATTCTTACCTTCTTCATTTTAATGGCAATCAGCCCTGATAAAAGGAGAAGTGCGGCTGAGCCGTTCAGGATGGCATTCAAGGCGGCAAGTTGGGAACCGAGATTTACCATCATGAACCCTTTTTTAATTTTTTCAGGGCTTTGACAAGCTCTGGGAGTTTATCGACATCGTAATAGCCACGGATCTGGGCCTTCCGATCCATGAGGACAAATTTTTCCATATGAAGAACAGACGTGAGCTCCTCGGGGTTTTTCTGCATCGTGACGTGAAATCCATGAATGACTGTCTTTTCGACCTCATCAAGAGGGCCTGTCAGCAGTGCCCACTCAAGATCTCTTCCATCAAATCGTTCGCGATAACTTTTGAGACGCTCCGGCGTGTCATTTTCAGGATCGACAGAGAAGGTGACCAATTTAACACCCGTAATTCCAGCTTCTTGCAATTCTTTTCCCAGACGGATTGTCTGAGTTGTGAGCATTGGGCATATGTCGCTGCAGCCGGTGTAAACGAAATTGGCGACCCATTCGGAATCCAGAAAATCTTCTTTGGAAATTGATTCTCCTTCCTGATTCAGAAGTGAAAAATCCGGGATCTCTCCAAACGTGGGCAGCGGTTTCGAGCACCCAACTCCCATCAGGAGCAGTAAAATGACAAGGAAAACTTGCTTCATTTCAGTTTTGATGACATAGCACAACCTCCCATGTCAAATGTCTGGCCTCTTTTCAGTGTGGTGATCATTGATTTGATCGGTTTTGGGATCATCATGCCGATCCTCCCTTTCTATGCCGTCCAGTTCGGAGCGAGTGCGACGACACTCGGCATGATCCTCATGTCTTATGCCGGGATGCAATTTCTCTTCGCCCCGATTTGGGGGAGGGTTTCCGATCGCTATGGAAGGAAGACCGTCATTTTGGCGACATTGCTTGGGAGTACGTTTGCCCAGCTTCTTCTGGGACTCGCCCCGACACTTGTTTTCGTTTTTATCGGGCGTCTTTTGGGGGGGCTTTTTGCCGCGAACATCAGTGTGGCGAGCGCTTACGTCACGGATGTCACAACGGAAAAAGATCGTGCGAAAGGGATGGGGTTGATAGGCGCTGCCTTTGGGATCGGGTTTATTTTAGGACCGGCGATCGGAGGGATCCTGTCCACCTATGGGTATCATGTCCCGATCCTTTTTTCTGCAATGCTCACGGCGGCTAATTTGATTTTTGCCACGGTTCGGTTACGAAAGCCGAAGCGACATCATCCTGTCAATGGGATCCCGCGTACTTCCGTGCTGCGCAATCGTACCGTCTTGAAGTTCTGTCTCGTCTATCTGATTTTCACAATTGCCGTCAGCCAGCTCGAATCGGTCTTCGCGCTCTTTATGTTGGATCGGTTTGCCTATGATGCTCGGGAGGTCGCCTATATTCTCGTCATGATGGCGGTCATCATGGTCGCGATTCAAGGGGGCTTTATGAGACGGGCAACCCATTTTTTTTCCGAGGAACAGCTCTTCTTGGCCGGCGTTCTTATCTTGAGTCTCTGTTTTTTTGGAATTCCAGTGATGGGGAGGGTCTCTTTTTTACTGATCCCTTTGGGAGTCGCCTCTATGGGGCGTGGGATCAGCCAGCCCTCTCTGATGAGCCTCGTCTCCAAGCAATCATCACCTCACCAGAGAGGGGCTGTCATGGGGACATTTCAGTCATTCGCGAGTCTGGGGCGGATCATTGGGCCGGTCGTCGCCGGAATCCTGTATGATTACCGGCAGGGATTTCCCTTTTACCTCGCTGCCCTCCTGCTGTTGGGGGTTTTTGTGATACAAGCTTTCAGATCTTCCCCACAACGAGGGAAATCAGGAGGGCCGGGAGATAGATAATCGAGGCGAAGAAGAATGACCGCGCCCATTTAAGACCCGCTTTTTCACGGAGTCCATAGCCACCCAGTCCGAGAAAGATAAGTCCAAGCAACAACGCAATAACAAAATAAACCGTACCCGTCTGTCCGATAACAAAGGGATACAATGAAATAGCGAGGAGTCCGATCGCATACCGAAAAATCCAGTGACGGGTTTCTTTTTCCCCTTTTTCCAAAGGCAGCACATGGATACCCGCCTTTTTATACTCATCCTTATAAACGAGTGCGATCGCGAGGAAGTGGGGGATCTGCCAGAGAAAGAGGATAAAAAAGAGAACCAGTCCTGGAAAAGAGATAGAACCGGTAGCCGCTGTCCAACCCATGAGGGGTGGCATCGCGCCGGGGATTGCCCCGACCAGGAGGGCGGTCATGCTTTTTTGTTTGAGTGGGGTATAAAAAAGGACATAGCTGACGAAGGCAAAAAATCCGAGAACCGCGGTCAAGAGATTTACCTGAGCCAGCAAGAACGACGCTAGAACGGAGAGTGTGATGCCAAGCCATAGTGCGATTTTCGGTCGGAGTCTTTTGGCAGGGAGGGGGCGGTTCTCCGTCCTTTTCATGAGGGCATCGATCTCTCTCTCGAGATACATGTTCAGTGCGTTAGCAGCACCGACCATCAGTGAGGTTCCGAACAGGGTCAAAATGATAATTGAGGCGGAAGGGAGGGTAGGGGCCATCCAGAGACCACAAGCTGTTGTCAAGATGACCAACAGAGTAACGCGGGGTTTGGTGAGGGTAAGCAAGTCTCTCACCACTGTGGTGGGTCCTGCCTCGGGCTCAAGCCCACCCGTGCTCACCCGTTGCGCGCGGGTGGGCGCCCCCGCCCGAGTCACCCGCCACATCATATTAAAGACTAAAATGCCCATTAAAATTGCTGCGATTCCCAAATGAGCGATCACCATTGGTAATCCAAGCAAGGTTTTTACAGAAAGAATTCCAAGAACAATCTGAAACAGTCCCATCAGAGGAAGCAGAGACAATAGGAACTGTTGCCTTCTGGAAGAAGTCTTCCAGTAAAGGATCGGCAGAAGGGTCAAGAAACAGAAGACCAAAATCCCACCATACCGATGTGCCATATGGAGTTGTCGTGACCAGAAGTCAGGCCACGGATCTCCATAACAAAACGGGATATCGGGGCAGAGGAGACCGGCACCGGCATGACGGACAAAGGCGCCGAGAAGGATCTGGAGGTAGAGGAGTGTGAGGGTGAAGAATAAAAATCGGGACGGGGCGGAACCCGAGTCACCTGCCCCAATTTTACTGCTTATGATAATTAACAATGAAAAAAATAGCAGCGACGTTCCGAGATGTGCGGTCGAAACCAGATCGGGGAGTTGGTAGAGGACCGTGATCCCTCCGAGAACCCCCTGGAAGATGACCAAAAAAAGTGCTGAGATCCCCATCCATTTGAGAGAGCGGCTTTTAGACTTTTTCCAGAGCAGCGCTGTCAGAATAATCGTAAGGAATCCAACAGCCGAGGCGAGGAGGCGGTGTCCATGTTCGATCGCAATATTCCCCTTCATCGGGGGCATCAGGCTCCCGTAGCAGGTCGGCCAGTCCGGGCAGGCGAGGCTTGAGTCGGTGTTGTGGACGACACCACCCAAGAGGATCAGACAGAAGGTCAGCAGAATAAGTGTCCGAGTAAGAAATCTCATCGATCGGGTGACTAGCACTGGAGATCAAAAAGAGGCAATCGGGATTTAAGGGAAAGTCGACAGTCGACTTTTGGCTAAAAATCGACTGTCGTGTTTTGTTTGTTTTGTTAGTTTTTAAAAAAAAAGACAGTTGCACACGTATTGATAGTATCATATGATACTATCATATTATGAAGCCTCCCTATACTCTCTCTTCGGAAATTGTCAATTTATGTACAGAAATCGGTAGGTTAGTAGGTCAATACGAAGGCTTGAAACTTCCCAAGCCAGAACCCCAACTGCGCCGAAAGAACCAGATCAAGACAATCCAGAGCAGCTTATCAATCGAAGGAAATGCCCTATCCTTGGAACAAGTGGCGGCAATCCTTGAGAATAAACAGGTCATTGGACCAGCTAAAGACATCCTCGAAGCTAAAAATGCCGTTGAGGTCTACAACCATGTTGCCAGCTACAACCCACTTTCTGAAAAATCTTTTCTCAAGGCACACCAACAGATGATGAACGGTTTAATTCTTGATGCTGGAAAGTGGCGGTCAAAGAGTGTTGGTGTCATTCAAGGAAAAGAGGTCATTCATATGGGCCCTCAGCCCTCCCTTGTCCCTCAGCTGATGAGAGATTTATTTCAATATGTTCAGTCTTCCAAAAAAGAGAATTTCTTGGTGACCTCTGCGGTATTTCATTATGAAATTGAGTTTATTCACCCCTTTTCCGATGGGAATGGTCGTATGGGTCGCTTCTGGCAGCATGTTTTTCTGGTCAAACGTTATCCGTTTTTTGAGTTTATTCCCGTTGAATCGGTTATCAAAAATTATCAAAAAGAATATTATGAATCGTTAAGAATCTCGGACAAAAGTGGAGATTCCAGATTCTTTATTGAGTTTTGCCTCAGATCAATCTTGGAAAGCATGAATAATTTTCTTTTGGAGTTAAAACCTGAACCGCTGACTCCCAAGACGCGCCTCGACTTGGCCAAGGGGCATTTTCAAGATCGTTTCTTCTCACGTAAAGATTATCGGTCTTTTTTCAAAACGATGTCGACCGCTACCGCCAGCCGTGATTTGAATTATGGCGTCGAACAGAAATTGTTAATAAGGACGGGAGACAAGGCGCTGGCAAGATATCAATTTTCCTGAAATTTCGGACAGGCATACACGCAAAATTAACCCAGCAACAAGCCAAAATATTTTTACGATATCAGCGGTAATGCACGCCAATTTTCACCCCGCTTTACGGAGAATCGTTCGTCTAGGTCTAGAAAGATACTCGACCCGTCCTCCAGCAGCGGAGCCTGTTGATCAGATGATCGCGAGGGTGATTGCCAAGATTTCCTGTCCCCCTCGTCCTGTAGAAACGACACCTCCCCGACTCTGTGGAATCTTCACTCACTACCGCCCCTCTGATTTTTACTCGAGAGGCCGTTTTCGCGAAATGGATATTGCGCACTTAGTACGGACTGGGAAGCTTGGAAGGGGAGGGTCAGCTAACGTATACCTTGCCTGCGACCCGCAGGCCGGTAATTTTCCTGTTGTGTTAAAGACTTATCATACGGGACTTCTAAGATATGCTAAGTTGGAGGGGAGGGCATTTGAAAGATTGGTGGCCTATGATTGCCCGAATGTCGTGGATGTCTACGGTTATTCGATCGATCCTTCCGGACGGGTAGTGCTGGTCATGGAGTATCTGGTCGGAGAAAATCTGGAGCAAAGGATTGCAAGGAGTGGTCCTCTCACGATTTTAGAGACGGTCGATCGGTTTATTGAATTTGCGATGGGGTTAGATCAGGTCCATCGAGCAGGGCTTTTGCATTTGGATCCGAAGCCTGCAAATTTTTTTCTCACACGAAGGGGTGGGGTTGTGACTGACCTGTCGATTGCGCGAGCAATAAATAGTCAAGGGGTGGTTCATACCGGCACCTCTGTTTATGGAACAACTTATTATACTTCTCCTGAAATGTGGAGGTCTCCGCAAGAGATTACGAGGGCCGCGGATATCTATTCCTGGGGGCATAGTCTTTCCGAGGCCCTGACCGGAAAAAGCTTAGTTGAAAGGCTTGGAATACCAGACAATCTTTGGGAGGTCTCTTCATGGCATGCCCACTCCCCAGCTTCACTTCCGGCTCTCGGGACAGACCCAGGCTTGTTAACCCGGTCAACAGGTATTGTCAGCTCACAGGAACTTCATCTGCTTGATGAGATTGTTCAGAAGGCGACAGCAAGATCAGTCCGAGATCGTTATCAGGATTTTTCTCAGGTGATCGCCGACCTGAAACAGTGGCGAGCCTCGGTGACTCGTTAAATTATTTGACCTCGAAAAAACAGTATGTTACCTCACCTCGCACTTTATGGGTGAGGCCACGTACGGGTGGGGTTTCCCGCCAAATCTTTCTACTTATGGTCAGGCGATCGATCAGCTGATCGACGTCGTCCACTGGTTTGCCCTCGTTTTGTTTGTCGGGTGGGGGATTTTCCTTGTCTACTGCCTGATCCGGTTTCGGAAGAGGGATGGACATCAGGCAAAGTACGACGTCGCTCATTTTAAATTGCCAAAGTTTGTCGAGATCGGTGTTGTGCTTTTTGAGGCGTTCTTGCTTGTGGCGCTCTCATTTCCGATCTGGTCCAAGTACAAGGCGGAGTTTCCAAGGGAAGAGGAGTCGCTCATTATCCGTGTCGTGGCACAGCAGTTTGTCTGGAATATTCACTACCCGGGTCGCGACCGGGCCTTTGGAAAGACGGATCTTCAATATGTGAGTGACAGCAATCCCTTGGGTCTCGATCCCACGGATCCTTCCGGACATGATGACATTGTGTCGGTGAACCAGCTCCATTTCCCGGTCGGGAAGCCGGTGATTGCCCATATCACCTCAAGAGATGTGATCCATAGCTTTACGATCCCGGTTCTTCGCGTGAAGCAGGATGCTGTTCCCGGGATGGCAACCCCTGTCTGGTTTCAGGCAACAGGGACCGGTCAGTTTGAGCTCGGTTGTGCCCAACTTTGCGGGGTGGGTCATACCCTCATGAGAGGTTTTGTGAGTATCGATACGCCCGAGGAATTTGAAAATTGGGTCAAAGAGCAGGAGGTACCTCTATCATGAGCTCGCATGAATTGAGTTGGATTCGTCGCTATGTTTTCTCTGTTGATCACAAGGTGATCGGGATCCAGTACGCCTTGACCGGTATGGTTTTTCTCTTCTTCGGGTTTTGTCTCATGATGCTGATGCGTTGGCAACTTGCCTTCCCGGGAGAAGCACTCCCCCTCATCGGAAGCTTGTTTAGCGATACCACGATGCCGGGAGGGGTGATGCTGCCTGAGTTTTACAACTCCCTCGGGGCAATGCATGGGACGATCATGGTCTTTTTGGGTGTGGTGCCATTGGCGGTCGGTGGATTTGGAAACTACCTGGTTCCCCTTCAGATCGGGGCGCCGGACATGGCGTTTCCGAAACTAAATGCCGCGAGCTATTGGTGTTATTTTGTCGGTGGTGTGATTATGCTTACCAGTTTTTTTGTGCCGGGTGGTGCGGCAAACTCCGGGTGGACTTCGTACCCCCCGCTTTCGGATATTGCAACGACAGGGCAGACATTTTGGCTCTTCGGGATGGTTTTTCTGATTACGTCGTCACTCCTTGGATCGGTTAATTTTATTGTCACGATCGTTCAGTTGAGGGCGAAGGGCTTGAGCTTCTTTCGATTGCCGTTTTTTGTCTGGGCCCAGTTTGTGACCGCATTTTTATTGCTGCTCGCCTTTCCGCCTTTGGAGGCGGCTGGGGTCCTTCAGCTCATGGATCGACTCGCCGGAACGAGCTTTTTTCTTCCGAGTGGTCTTGTTGTGAGTGGGACAGCCCTTCAAGTCAGTGGGGGAGGGAACCCGATCCTCTGGCAGCACCTCTTCTGGTTCCTAGCCCATCCGGAGGTCTACGTTTTGATTCTACCGGCGATCGGGATTGTGACCGAGATTATTGTCAATAATACACGCAAGCCGCTCTACGGATACAAGACAATGATCTATGCGTTGTTTGCGCTTGGGTTTATGTCTTTTGTCGTCTGGGCCCACCATATGTTCATCACCGGGATGGGGACGACGATAGCGAACTTCTTCCAGGTGACGACAATGATCATCTCTATTCCCTCAGTTATTTTCCTCACGGTCCTGATCTTGACCCTCTGGGGGGCCTCTATCCGATTTACGTTGCCGATGCATTTTGCCTTGGCCTTTTTGCCGATGTTTGCGATCGGGGGGCTCACCGGTCTTCCGCTTGGATTGGCAGCGGCCGATATTCACCTGCATGATACCTATTATGTGATCGGTCATTTTCATTATGTTGTCGCCCCGGGGACATTAATGGCCCTCTTCGCTGGCATCTATCATTGGTTTCCGAAGATTACGGGAAAATTCCTGAATGAGAAGCTTGGGAAGATTCATTTTTGGGGCTCGTTTCTTTTTCTGAATGGGATCTTCTTCCCGATGTTTATTCAGGGGATCGCCGGCGTTTCCAGACGACTTCATACGCCAACGATCTATGCCCATGCGCAGGCGGTTCAGGACACGAATGTCTTTATGTCGGCGAGTGCCTGGCTTTTGGGGCTGACACAACTCATTTTCATGATCAATTTTTTTATGAGCCTCAAAAAGGGAAGACCAGCCCCGGAGAATCCTTGGCAGGCAACGACTCTGGAATGGGCCACGCCGACCCCACCGCCTCATGGAAATTTTCTAACTGAGCCTGTCGTCCAGCGTGGGCCCTATGAGTATAGTGTGCCTGGGGCCGAGAAGGATTTTGTACCGCAGAATAGTTAGGAGCTAACAATGTCATCAGCAGTGATTCATTATATCGACGAGCCGCATCCAGTAACCGGTCTGACGAACTCCAAGTTGGGGGTTTGGCTCTTCCTCGCCTCCGAGGTGATGCTTTTCGGTGCGCTGTTTTCCACCTACATCATTTTAAGGGTTGGAAGTCAGGATTGGCCACATGGTTCGAGTCTCCTGAATGTCCCTCTGGCGACACTCAATACGATGGTGCTCATTACCTCGAGCGTGACGATGGTCATGGCCTGGGCCTCTCTGATGGTAAACCGGATAGGTCGCTACCGCTTCTTCATGGGGATGACGATCCTCTTGGCCTTTTGCTTTCTGGTCATTAAATTTTTCGAATATAGTGCAAAGTTTCAGCATCATCATTTTCCATCATCGCATACGTTTTATGCGATCTATTTTACACTGACTGGTCTCCATGGCTTACACGTCTTGGGGGGGATTGTTGTGAATACCTATTTCCTTTTGCCTGGAAGCCGGCTTTGGAAAACAAATCCAAGGCAGTTTACTGGTCGTGTCGAGGCTGCGGGGCTTTATTGGCACTTTGTCGATTTGGTCTGGATATTTTTATTTCCGGTATTATACTTGTTGTAATATTTTATGTCCCACAACGGAATTTTCGACGTCAAAAAACATGTCAGGACCTATCTGATGGTCTTTGTTGGCCTCGCCTTTTTGACCGTGGTGACCGTGAGCGTTTCTTATCTGCATCTTGCCACTTCGGCAGCGATATTGGTGGCGCTAGTTATAGCGACGATCAAGGGGTCATTAGTCGCCTCCTACTTCATGCACCTGATTTCCGAGAGAAAGCTTATTTATATTGTTTTGCTGTTCACCGTACTTTTCTTTGCCGTCCTCATGTTTCTTCCGGTGGCTACGGATGTTGGGATGATTAAAGCCCGTTAGTGGATTTCAGACGATGTCACTTAAGATATTTCATATCCTCTTTATCAGTATCGTTCTCATTCTCTCCTGTTTTCTCTTCTTTTATGGGTATCATCACCAGGCTCGAGGATTAAGTCTATTTGGGGGCCTTCTTTTCTTATTATTAATTCCTTATCTCATTTGGTTTCAAAAAAAGATGAGACGACTGACACCCGCGCTTTGTTTCTTGTTTTTGTCGGATGATCTCTGGGCCTGTTCTGTTTGCTTCGGGGACCCAAGCTCATTGATGATTCACGGCACGAAAATGGGAGTTTTCTTTCTGGTGGGACTTGTTTCACTGCTCCTCTTGCTCATCTCGGCGGTTGGTTTTTCCTGGCATCTTCGCTCCAAAAAAGAAGGGGCGAGTTAACCTCGCCCCTCTCTTCATACCTTTCTATTTTTTACCTATTCAGGTTGGCTACAGACGTTATCGGCATTTCCAGTCTCTAAAGGTTGAACGCCGTCCTCTGTTTCCGTTTCACACTTGGCATCGAATGTATCACCGATTTCGATGTCACACTTGGCCTCCGTACCGTCTGGCAAGGCAAATGTCCCATAGACTTTTCCACTGACTTCCATCGCCTCTTCGCTCGCGAGGAATTGGACAATGCCGTTTCCTGTGAAGCTCAAGTCACCACCGGTGCAATCCATGATGATCGCCTCGGCAATAGCCCAGCTTTTGAAGGTTGTTGCCGCAGAGCTTGAGTTACACTCAAAATCGGCGTCAACCGTATAACCGGCACTGGTCCGTCCATAATGTCCGGCAAGAACGAGATTACTCATCGTAATCCCTTCTGGGGCCGAATTATCTGCGCAGAAGTCCCAAGACGAGGTCTCATGTCCTTCGACATGAAGTGCCTGTTGGTCATTCCCCATCCCTCCGAAGAGATCCTGGCTGGCTGCCCCGAGGGTTGAGGCATCACTTGGGGAGTCAGAGTCAGTGGTCGACTCACCGGAACCCCGTGTTGAAGAGCCACAGGCCCCCAACAAAAGGGCTGTTAGTATAAGAACCGCGATCTTGATATTACTGTTTTTCATACTTACGTACCTCCTTGTTGAGGAGGGGTATAAGCAAGAGGTGTGCCAAGTTAGAAACTTTATTAAATTTACAATATTATCAATATGTTATATTTTTATGATCGTTTGATGATCTTTAGATAAACTATAGGCATGTAAATAATATGAACAGTTCTGTTAATAATTTTAGCCTGCGAATAAAGATCGAAAGCCTGATGGGGGGAGGATGGGAAAGGTCAGACATTGCAGGTTCTCCTGCACATGCCCCTTCCTTTTCATCCCAACAAGCGCAGCGGTGATCCCTGGGGTGGAGAGGACAAATTGAAGCGCCCTTTGGGCATCGGTCTTTGAATCAGGAAACTGGCCCTGGAGACTCGAGGGGAGACTACCGAGGATCTTTCCCTGGAGGATGGAGGCGCTTGAAAAAACGGCCAATTTCAACCTCTGAGCCGCCTCGAGGGGAGAGACTTTTTCCGAACGGATCTGTTGAATCGGCTCTCCGTAGGCCTCGATCATCGCGAGATTAAAAGGGAGCTGGATCGCCTTTAAATGATGCCGGGACCCGCCAACTTTTTCAGCAATTTGAAAACATTTTTCCAGTGAAAGCTGATTCGATTGGCGCAGACCATTCCAGGTCGCAAGGCCATAACGGACAATCTTTTTTTCTGAAACTGCCTTCTCAAGCGCTTCAAACGCCTTTTCCAATTTTGTCTCAAACTCTTCCGATGAAATCTTTTCCAACTGGGTCTCTGGATTATGAAGGTAATAGAGATCGATCGTTTCTAACCCAAGGTTTTGAAGACTCTTCAGAATCTGATTTTCAATATATCTTGGTTCCAGACAGTGACAACCGGCCGCGATATCCTCCAGACGACAAAGACCCGCTTTCACAAAGTTCTCATCAAAATACTCCCGGATATTTTCAGGAGGATGACCATCAAAAGGGATAAATCCCCCCTTCGTGCAAATAACAATTTCATCGCGTCGGATTTTTTTCTTGTCTATGAGTTGTTTGAGGACTTTACCGATATTCCTTTCGCTATGCATGCAGCGGTAATTAATGGCGGTATCGATAAGATTGCAACCTTGATTCAGGATCAGTTCAATTGATTCTTCATAAAGCTGGTCATCGCGATCATTGTGATCTCCTAAATAAGTTCCAAGCCCTATTGCAGAGACAAAGAGATCATCAAAAGGACGAAATAATTTTCCCTCATGACGCTTCGAGAAACGCTTTGTTCCGTCAGCTGTAGCACAGTCGGTGATCATGCAGCCGCTTGTTTTATAGGGGTTGGTTTCGAGGAGCTATCGGCAAACGGTTGATCCAGCTTTCGGCAAAGTTCCTGATCCCACAAAGATCGTACGGCACCAAGTTCCTTTTCAGTAAAGGCCGGCTTGTCAATGGAGGCGATAAATTCTTTGAGTTGTTCTTTATTTGTGAAATTGGGCAGAACCGTTGCGACAGATTCCGGTTGAAGCGTAAAAAGAATCGCTGACTGGGCGAGGGTTCTTTCCTTCGAAAGCATTGTTTTCAAAACCTCCACCGCCTCCAGACCCGCCTGCATCCAGAGCTCCTTCCTGTGACTGCGATGGTCGGATTTATCAAAATGTTTTGTCGGATTATAGCTTCCATCGAGGAGACCCGAGGCATGCGGGACACGGACCATCAGACGACTCCCTTCTTTTTTGGCAATCGGGAGAAGTTTGGAGGTCGGGTCCTGTTCCAGCAGGCTATAGATGACTTGAAGGACAGTGTAATGAGACTCCTCCATCGCGACCTTTCCCTCTTCAAACCAACCGATATCAGGTCCCAGAGCGGTGGCATAATCCCGGATCTTCCCCTCTTTTTTCAATTCCTGAAGGGTATTGATAATCTCTGCGGAGCGGACCGTCTCCATTCGAGGGTTATGGAGTTGATAGAGATCGATCCAGTCTCGATGGAGGCGGCGCAGGCTCCCTTCACATGATTTGCGAATCGCCTGAGGGGACCAGTCTTGTGGGAGTTCTCCGTGACCGGTTCTTTCTCCAACTGTCTCCCAGTCATAACCAAATTTTGTTGCGACGACGAGCTCCTTCAATCGATCACCAAACGCCTCGGCGAGGATTGTTTCCCCAAGCCCTTTGCCATAGACATCGGCGGTATCAAAAAAATTGATCCCCAGCTCACGCGCCTCGCGGAGCAGCTGGATTCCATACCCTTGATCTTTGATTCCCCACCAGCTTGTGGCGACGGTCCAAACTCCGAAACCGATCTCGGAGACTTTAGGAATCGCTGGGGTGAGTTTTCTGAATTTCATGGGGAACCTCTTATCGGTCTCCCTATTTAAAATCAAGCGAGATAAAACTAATCATCCTCCCGGCCTCTTTCCCATCCCGTCGGTAGGAGCAGAAGAGATCGGGGTGACAATGGGTGCAATAGGGGAGTCTGTCGATATGAGATTCCTTGATTCCGGTCTCGAGAAGCTGAAGTTGATTGGCCAGACTCAAATCCAGGAGCCATTTTGTCTCTGATTTTCGTGAGAGAATTTTTTTGGAAAAGCTGATTTGTGACTCAAAGGGTTGGGCCACATCCCGCTCGACTTCGTAACAACGTCCCGAGATGCAAGGCCCAATTGCGGCAATCAGTTTTTCTCTCTTCGCTCCTCGATGAACCATCTCATGAACCGCTTTTTGGACGGCGCCGGCAAGGGTTCCTTTCCATCCAGCATGGACGGCGGCGACGATTCCTTCTTGAGGATCGGCGAGCAGTATGGGGACACAATCAGCTGTCTTGACCCCCACCGCCAATCCCTTTTGATTTGTCATGAGAATATCGGAATCACCTTGGGCGTTCTGATTCGTTTCATCCAGAAAAAGGATCTCGGATCCATGAACCTGGACGGCTGTATGGATTTTGGTGACAGGTTCCTCCCCACGTGTCCCAAATCCATGTGAAATAGTGAGCGACTTCATGAAAAGGGTTGATGAGAGCATTGATGTTTTATGAGGCGATTGCAGGGAGTGGGAAGGAGTTCGCTTCAGCTGTCAGTCTGGGGTTGTTATGATTTGACTCTCCCTGCTGGAGGTAATTCAGGACCTTTTTGGGGAGATGCGGGAACAAAGGTCCCACCATCGACTGCACTTTCTCATAATAATAGGCAGGTAGTTTGCGTGTCTCCCCTTGGTAAAATGCCATGAAATCAGGATCGGTTTCATACCGCTTTCGGATCTCATCATAATTACCCCCACGTCCTTTTCCTGACAGTGTGGAACGCATCAGATTCATCCAACGTGGCAGGGGATGTTTGTTCGCCTGAAATCGTCTCCAGACCGCCTTGCCCGTAAAACTGTAACGGGCAAGGTCGCTCATGCGAGAATAAAAATCAGTGATCGGATAATTTTTCAATCGTACGTTGAGGCCTGAATTTCCATCCAAAAAGGGGTAGGGGAGGTCCATGACCCTTCCCTCTGCAAGATACTTAAGGCTCAAGGGGGCGGAGTTTCCATAAGAGGTAATCAACATGTAGGTGGTGTAAACACCGGGAGCCAGATCAATGTATCTTTTAGTCAGCTCAAACGGTTCTGGTCCCTCATCAGCATCGAGGCCAAAAATATGATTCGTCTGCACATAGGGGATGTATTCCAGTGCCAGATTGATTTGTGCGGCAACCTGTTTTACCTTCTCGAGCCCATTGTTTTTCCCTTGTTTTGACTTTGCATTGAAATCAAACCAGGATTCGATCCCCGGCAACATCACCACAAAGTTGTTCTTTTTAAGTCTCTTCAGATGCCCCTCGCTCAGGATTGAGAGGCTACTTTCTGCCCCGTGGGCCACACGACCTGCAGGACCGGCAGACTCGATGAGGTCCATATATTCATCGAACCGAACCCCAAAATTCGGGTCATACCAGGCGACAATTGGTGGTTTGGGTTGACTCTGCAGAAACGAGAGGTCCGCTCGAAGGCGATCGTAAGAAAGCGGCTTATAATCGATCTTTGAGTCAATACAGAACTCGCAGGTGTACGGGCAACCCAGACTCCCGATCATAGGAACCACATGAATGAGACGTGTCTTTTCAAGATTCTTTTGAATGAATTTCCAGCGTTCCTGAAGCGTCGGGATCTCTTCGAGTTGCCGGGGTGCACTCATGAGACGCCCCTCTTCTGGGTAAGGAGAAAGATCTTCGAGCAGATCCCGGATCACTTTTTCATCTGTCAGGCCGAGGACATAATCAAAATAAGAACGTGCATCCTGAGCAAAAGCCCTCGCATGCGGTCCGCCAAGGACTGTGATGACCCCTTTTTGGCGGAAGAGGTTTGAGATGGCGTAGGCGGTATAGGCGTTTTGAGTAAAGGTGCTGATAAAGAGGAGATCAATCTCCTGAGGCACTAATCGATGAAGATCTTCAAACCCCGTATAGGTGACATAGTGAATCTCGTGCCCCAGCTTTTCCAACCAGACGGCGATCACCTGGGGCATTAACGAGGTGTAGTTGGGATTGACAAGACGAGCATATATGGATTTCGTGGGTTGACGGGCGACGAGGTCGATGATCCCGATTTTGAGAGTTTTCACTTGTTCGTCTCCTAGCCTTTTGAAAACCGCTTGGCAACGGGTTTTTCCTTGTGATAGGGGCTACGCCATGGCTGATGAGGCGTTGCCGAGACAGTTCGTCAATTTTTCATTTTATCGGGTTGATCCTCTTTGGCGTCGTTTGCCACAGGCGGAGAGGGATCGTGGCCGGGCCGAATTTATAGAGGTGGTTCAGCAGTATTCAAAAAAACTGATCCTCCTCAACTACTCGTTAGCCGGAATTCGTCCAGACTGTGATTTTATGCTCTGGAGGATCGGTTTTGAACTTGAGCTTTTTCAGGAGATGAGCGCTCGTTTGAATCAGACCGGTCTGGGTCACTATCTAACGACACCGTATTCCTATCTGGCGGTCACAAAGAGGTCGGTTTATATCGATAAGCATGTCCATCCCGGACAAGAAGGAAGGCGAGGGCAAATTAAGCCTGGAGAAGGGAAGTATCTCTTTGTTTATCCCTTTGTGAAGACGCGGGATTGGTATCAGTTACCATTTCCGGAACGGCAAAAGATGATGGATGTCCATATCGCGGTCGGGCATAAATACCCTTCCATCAGGATCAACACCACTTATTCTTTCGGGATTGACGATCAGGAGTTTGTTGTTGCCTTCGATGGAGATGATCCCCGCGAGTTTGTCGATCTTGTTCAGGAACTCCGCGAGGCAGCCTCATCGAAATATACGGTCCGAGATACCCCGGCATTCACCTGTGTTCGAAAGAATTCGACTCAGGAAGTCTTGGATCTCCTCTAAAATTCCCTTAAGCGATTTTCTTCGCTTGTTCCTGCTGAACAATCGTTTTCAGTTCCTTCCCTCGATGCCGAAAGAGCAGGTCGGTGATCTCATCCCGGAGCGGTCTCAGATCACCTCCGGAAAGAACCCCTTCAGAGAATCTTTTTAGAAAGTCCTGTTGTTTATCTGGGGGGAGGGCGAGGATGCGATCGAGAATGACGAACGGGAGGCGTTCCCCATTTTTTAAATTGGAAGAGAGTTGGTGGGTCAACTTAAACTGATTGAATTTTGGGACGAAATCCGAACGTCGCATCTCCTCCTGAAAACGTTTCAGGAGATTCTCGTGAAGCCTCAATGCCTTGGTTAGACTGCGATCAATCGCCTCCTGTATCTCGTCAATCTTTCTTTCATATCGATTTTCCGATTCATCGAGCGGCTCTTTTGTCGTTGGCTTTTTCATCTCTTTCACCTCAAGGGGATCGAGGGTGAAGATGTCACCCACTCTGTAACTAATCCGCTCACCGGTCTGGATTTGCAGGGTTCCCTTGGGGAAGACAGTGGCGACCCCGTCAATCGCGATAAAGACCAAATGGATCGGTTGAATTGCTTCTGGTTCTCTCTTGGAGAGGGCAATGGCACTGTCCAGGGCGAGATAGGCACACCCCTTTTTCAGATGCCCCAACTCCCTTTTCAGGGAGTTTGCGGTCCCGGTCGTATAATAACCGGCATCAAGTCTTTCCCCCTTCGGTCCGGAATTCGCCAAGGCACGTGTCCCTTGAGGGTACATCGCCAAGTCGATCTCGTTCTTCAAAAGCGTGTTGACCGCCTCATCGATTGCATTCCGACCTTGACCTTTTCGATCGACGAAAACCATTCCGACCTCTTGAATTGTCCTGCCGACTCCAAGTCCGCTATGGATCAGTTTGTTATCAATAAAATGATCCTTCGCTGCGAGGAAGCGAGGCCGGAGTGGGCGTCCCTTGGCGAGATGCGTGTTGCTGAGGGCAAAAAAGTTGAAGACAAAGTCGAGCAGTGATTTGTGGTTGAAGATCAAGATAATTTTTCCATCGAGTGAATGAAATCTCTCAGCTCCTTCGACATGGAGCTCGCATTGAAAGAGCTGAAGGACTCGTGATCCCCAAAAAGAGGCCATCACATCAAAAATCTCTCGACCATAGTGAGGGCCTAATGTTTCCAAGGCACGATAAACACTCCGTGCAAAGATCGCAGTGTCGTACGCCCCATGAAGGATAGGCCAAAGGCGTTTTTGAGGTTTCTTCCCAGTTCGGTAAGAGACGTGGGTCGGTTGCACTGTTCTTGTGGCTTGCGACGGTATCGGGACGGCAAGGGGACCGAGTCTTCGATAATAATGATCAAAAAGTTCCTGGGGATGGACCTGAGGATTGACCCTCAAAAATTCAGAAACTTTGAGCCCGATCCCGACATGGCGTCGGTAGGTCCAGAGGGTTAGTAGGGCGAAGAAGCCATGATAGAAGAGGGTCGGGAATCGGCCTGTTCGAATCGAGGGGTCCCCTAAAACCATAACCGTCAGATCATAGACAAATGCCCCCATCATCCAGAGGCCGATCGTGTAGTCTCGCAGATGTCCGATTGCATATTCAATCTTGCCGGCCCATAGATTTATTGTGAGAAGGTTTGTATATTGAGAGAGGGGATGTTCAAACTTCCAGCTGAGAAATCGCTTCTCCCATTCCTTAAGTTTTCTAAAAACTCGATCATCCGGAAGGAAGGAACGGATACTTTTTCCAATGTTCCAAATCTGTTCCACCCGACGGCAAATTTGGGCGATGGTCCCCAAGATGGGGACAATATAAATCAAGACGATAAGCCATGAGGACATAGGCAGGGAAATTAACGTCATCTCTGAAAGAAGACAAGAGAGATTCATCTAAAAAACTGTTCTCCCGAGAGAACAGTTTTTCCGAAAATTGGCACAACTTTGATGTTGCCCCTGTCGAAGAATACTGCAAAAGGGAGGTCACTATGGAAGGTGTAGAACTTGGTGGATGGAGACCAGCGACTCCGGAAGAGCTGGCAAGGTTTGAAGAACTTACGATTTTGCCTCCCCATCCGACATTCGATTTTCTGGAAACTCAGGATTCGCCTCCGGCGACCACCTCAGCCCAATATACGTTTGAGGAGACAAGAGGAACTGATCGAACTGAAAAGAAGTATGAATGCAGCGCCTTTTTTGGAAATTTCAGCTGTCGTGTCTGGAGAGACCGGTTGGTTTTGGCTGAGACGGAATGGCGGACGACGCCGACATTAAATGAGAGTATTCATCAGGGGAACCCTGACCTGGAAGTACGGGCAGGGGATATCGATAATGATGGGGATATCGATTTCGCGATCCTGAGTCGTCGATTAGGACTGGTCCTCGTTTCCCATCAGGAATTTAACGAGGCCGAGCTTTCTTCAGAGCGCGTTGACCGGTATCTCTTTGACCGTTTTGGAATTGACGCGCGCGGGCTTGTACGCCTAGCACGGGACCCCATCCGTATCACGGGCACTGGTTTTTAGAAAAATTCTAAAACTCCTTCACCTTCCCAGCTCAAGTTTTCTGGGGCTTGGATCGTATCCAGCTTATTAAAAAATTGTGAAATGGTCTCTATATGTGTTATCATGAGGATCTGAAGGTATTGAATTGAGATTTATTTTCATTCTTCATCTCCTTGTTCTTGCGTGTCCCTTATGGGCCGAGGAATTTGGGACCAGAATGCCTCATTCCGAGATAGTCTCAATTGACGAGCCTTACAATCGTCTTCTAACCCCCCAATTCAGGAATGAACTGATCAGCCGGGATACGCTGATTCCTAATGGAGGCTTGGGGATTGGGGTCGGTTCCTTTTTCTGCGGTTCCGGTGATGAGACGAGGAGTTACAACAGTCTCGTGGGTGGAACGGCCAGTTCGAATCCAAATCTTGGTGATGAAAATCGGGGACATTACAAGATTGTGCGTCTGACTGATCAATGTCGACTCGAGACAGGGTGTGGGCAATTGGTACCGGACAATAAATCATTTCTGATGGGGCCCCCACTTTACGCCACGAACTGTCACCCGTTGGGGAGGAGTCATTTTGGAGAATCACCGGTGTTGGTCTTGTCGCTGGAGTGGAATCGAAGGAACTTGATCGATGATGATTACGGTTTTCTTTATGGTCGATATCTCTTTGGTCAGCTGGAGAGCAATACAAGTGAACTCACGACGGCAAGGAATGCACTATCAATTCATACCGACCGGGATCACCCCCATCAGATGGGGGCCGCTCTTACGAGTGTTAATCATCTGGATGTCCCTTACAGTCGGCAGCATCAGCGGTGGGGTTTTGTCTGTGCGGAGGGATGTCGTGCCAATGGGTATGGCCCGGGCTCTTCTGTCTCTTGTGAACGGTTCTCTTCCGGATCGGATGGAAGGGTCGATAATGAGTTTTTAACCCATCACAGGATACTCTTGGAGAATGTGATTGGTCGATTGGGTGAAATGATTGCCAACGGAAATTTTGGGGATCAGAGAGAGGCCCGCGAGACGGTCGTGACGATCTGGAACATCCTTCAGGAAATGAAGGACCAGACTGTCTGGGGGCATCGGTCCGGATTCGGAATGATTGCCGATAGGGTTGCAAACAGGGACAAGATCGAGATCAGTCGATGTCGTAACCTTCCCCGGGATGCGTTGATGGAATATAAGGCAGAAGAGAAGAAGCTCTGCATCCGATCTACAATCGCGGGTGATTGTCAGGCCAAGAGGGCCAAAGGATCACGCGCGAATCATAATGTATCAGGCGATTGGGCGGACGGGCATTGCTACGCCTCGTATGGCACATGGCGTGGAGGTGGATTGTGGGAACGGGGATGGGGAACGGTGCAAGGGTATGATGTTTATCCAGTCACACGGACATCAACGAATAGCAGTGGGAGAACAACAACAGAATCGTATCTTCAGTCAAGCGAAGGGGGTTGGAGGCCTTCGGATGGACACAGCCCTGTGATCAGTGCCCTCATGGCCCATCAGTGGGTCCACATCTTTTATCAGAGGCGTTTGCACAACAATCGAATGCTCTTGTGGCCTCAGGATCACGAGGCCCTTTTAGAAGAGGAGCTCGCAGTGATGGCACAGTCGATTGTGCTTTCGATCCTGCAAGACCTAGACTTTGCACCGATCAACTTCGGCATCGAGCAACAGGACTTTGTGAGTGAGGTGACAGCAACGGCAGGACGAGTCACAGGGGGGAGCTCCGGGACGAGGGTTTTCTTTTCCAACACACCACAGGGATTTGGGAATGTTTATTTGGGGCCGCTGTTTGTGAATTCCCGAAATATCTTTGAGCTTCTTAAGCAAAGAAAGGTGGAGCTTGCCAGGATGCTAGCGGTGTACCACTCCATGGCGCATAAGTTGCCATATCCCGATCAGATGTGTCTGAATGGGACCTGTGGGGCATTCAATCTGCCGATACCGCCGGCCCGTGGGCCAGGACTAAGCGATCCCTCCTCAAGCACGATCATGAGAGAACGGGTCCAACGGAGAAAATGATGAAGAGCCTTCTTTTGTTTATGACGCTCCTGCTTCTGCCGTTTCAGGCATGGGGTCAGGCCTGGGGGGGACGCGACTGGCCTGATTTTTCCGATTTTATTGATATTGTTGGTGGGATGTTCCGGCCGTTAGACGAACCGCTAGATGAAGCTCTGGGCCCCTCCAACTGTCATGGGGAGGAGGTTCTTTCTGCTAATCCCGATCCGATCATCACTCCTGGCAACTGTCATCGAACCATCTGTGAGGGGAACTTTTGGGGGAAGTCGGCAACCGACGTCTGTCACAATGGGGAGATTCGTACGATTGGCGAAGGGGAAAATGAACAGAGGGTTGAGATCATTCATGTGAGACAACCCTTTTCCAAGCTGGCAAGGGAGGGGTGGAGCGAAATGATTCTACGGCGTGTTGACGGACCTAGTGAGGCATCTAATACCAAAAATAAAATTGATGACAGTCACAACAACTCGACCTGGGATAATTTTGTCATTTCGGAGCTTCATGCCACCCCAGCAGAATCCGTTTCGACCCCCTGGAGTCTAGAGGAGAGGAATGCATTGGCATACTCGGTTCAACGTGCCGTTAACAACATGTATGCTGCCATTGATAGTGGCGATGAAAGACTCATTGGCCCTCCTCACTCAGAATATCGCGTCTATTTCTATATCGCCCTCGAAGCGGCGCGATTTGTGCTCCACAGTCTCATAGGAACGAGAGAATTTAGATCGAGTCATCATGACAATCTGGAACTGCTTTTTTATGATTATCTTGCTCGAGGGGTACCGCTTGGTTTGGTATGGCGTGATATTGGTGGTGGGGCAGAAACCTCGAGATTAGGGCCGATCGTCGTAGACGATGACTATCGACAGATGGGAATGTCTGCAACGAGCTATGTCGGGTTAACAACCGCCCCGGTCATTCACGAAGCAGTCCATATTGTGAATTATTTTACCGGGAGGACTGGATCTAGAAGTGATGCGGAGGATGGGGCACCGATGTGGCACGATGAATCGACTGCGTTTATCGCCGAATCCATTTTTTATAAATTTATGTGGGACTTTGACAGAATCATGATGCAGAGGGTTTTTAATTTCGAGCACCTGATCTATGAGGCAACGGCGGAATTGGTTTACAATGGCAGTGCGAGTACCGCTCGTATGCACCTGGGTCCAGATCCATCTGGGAGCCCGCGGCTTTTTCAATACCTCGGCCGGGCTGTCATGTTTTTTCAGTACTCTTGGAATCCCGAAACCATTGCACAGCACCCCTGGTGGAGGCGTGTTTTTGATGCCGTGACAGATTCTGACGCAGAGGCCGAAGCGATGGGTGACAGGTTTAGTAGAGGTGCATGGACAGAGAATGATATTCGTTCGATAGGCGCTTATTACTACTATGAGGCGAGGGCTGGGGAATATACCCTACGTCCTCCAGCTTCTCCAGGATATGCAACGAGGGGTCAATTATACTTGCTGGGTTATGAGGATGACTTCAGAACCCGCGGTGGTGTCTTCAGCCTCTGGCCGGAATGTGTTGGCTACATGGGGACAGAAGAAGAGGAGAGGGAGGCGTGCGAGTCAATTGTCCAGGCGGCGCATCCCTCTCTGAAGCATGATCATGATGTGAGCCCTGATGTGCCGCCTGACCATGGCCCTTCCAGTGAACGAGAACCACCCGACGACGATTATGAATATGACGAACCGGAGCGGGCGGATACTGTCGGTTCGAGTGAACGGGAGAATGGAATCCCACCTGACTGTCTTGATTTAGCAGCCGGTCGTGACCACTCTGCCGCACTCCAAGCGACCTGCACGACATGGTGTCTTGAAAATATTACGGATGGCTATGACGGTGATAATGGCCTCTGCACACAGATCACAAACGCCCCTTGTCGTGGTGCTTCACCCCCTCCTCATTGTGCTGAGCGGTGTCGGGAGCATCGAGACCCCTACTGCTTCGATGCGTGTGAGGATCATCCGGGGTTAGAGTGGTGCGGTGATCTTTGTCCGGAGGGGGATAGAAATAATTCTGAATGCGATAACCTCTGTGAAAGTCACAACAGCTACGGGTTCTGTGGTTCGCTCTGTCGGGAGAATCCAGACCTCTCCTGGTGTGATGATCGATGTGCCGATGGGCGTGGGTGGGGAGCGGGTGGTTATTGTGAGCCGCTTTGTGTCGAGAATCCCAATCAGCCGTTCTGTGTTGACCGTTGTGCCTCTGAAGACAGGGATTATTGTCGAACTCTTTGTGGGGAGAATCGGGATCAGACGTTTTGCAGTCGCTATCCCGAAAGTCCCGAAGGAGGAGGTGGGTCTGGTTCTGGTGAGGAGGATACCTCAACCTGTGTGAGAGGTGCACTGGATCTCTTGAGTGACGAGCTCTGGCCCTTCTTGGGGCAAGTTTGCCATGACAGTTCGGCGAACTATGAGCCTGGGGGACCGAGAGATAATGACTGGGTCGGATGCTGGGCCAATGGGACGACGGGGATCGGATGGGGTGTGGCGCTGACCTCAGAATTGACCGGCTATCTCGCCGGTGGAGATGTCTCCTGGTGGGGGGACGATTATGCTTATGGGTATGGATTGTATTGTTTGTATACCTGTGTTCTGGGGACAACAACAGATCGTGGACTCCCGGCCTGCTGGTGTGTTGCAGACTCGGGGGCGGTAGCAGAAGGAGCCTGTTATTACGGGGATTTTTAAAAAAGACGAATTAAAGAGGGTGGTTTTGATCTTCGCCTTCACTTTTCTGTTTGGAGGCATTCTCCATGCGGCGGATGGGAATTTTTTGGAGGAATTGAGGAGGAAGCACCTTCCTGCAGGGGCGGTCTATGACGCTACCAAGAGTCAGCAGATCGAGGATATGATGAAATCAGTGACAAAGAAGGGGGGATCAGCGGGAAAAAGGGAGAGGGCCGATAAACCAAAGCGATCTGAACTCTATTATTTCAGGATCAGTAGTAATTTTGAGACTGCGAAGCAGAGGATGACGACGAAAGGGCTTCAATTTGTTGAATGGGATAAGCAGAGATTAAAGAGAGAACAGAAAAAGGGAGCAGGGAAAAATAAATTCAAACCTCTTGAGATGCCTGATTACAGACAGGCAAGCGCTTCAGAGAACAATGATCTTTTTATATTATCCACGCACTTTTTGAATCTAGAGACTCGAGAGTGGCAGAGGGGGGTCAATCTCCAGGTGGTCCATCAGGAGCCTTAAAACCCCTTCACCTTCCCAGCTCTCTTATAGAGATGCATCGTGCCGAACCAGGCGATGGCGATCACCGCAAACAGGAAAATCTTGCTCCCGGAGGCCCAGGTGGTGTGGGCGTTGATCATTGTCCAGATCAGCGGGATCGAGAAGTAGGTATTCTGGCGCGATCGGAGGCCTGCCATCGCAACAAGCTCAGCATCGGGTGCCTGTCCACCTTTTACCGCAGCAATGATCTTTTGTTGAGCCGGCCAGATCCGGAACCAGACGTTGAACGCCATGATCGTCCCGAACATCGTGCCGGTATGGATGACATAACCGCGATACCCAAACCCGGCCCATTCATTCATGAGACAGACGATCCCTGAAATCAGAATGAAACCGACGACGGTCGCGACCTTCTGATTCTTCTTTCCGATCGTTTTGACAAAGGCATCGTAAATAAAAGGGGAGGCGAAGACGACGAGGATCATGATAATGGCACTAAGTCCCCAGCCTTGAGACGGGTCGTCAAAGAGGGTCCCGCCGTGATAGAACACAAGCATTAAAAGAAGAACGCCGGTGACCCATGTATAGGCAGCGCCCCATCGGAACCAGAAGAGGGCACGTGGCATCAGCTCCGGAACGACCTTTTTCTTCGTCTCTCCATCGAGGGTGGCGGCGAAGGGACCATTCACCCAGTTAAAGAAATAGAGATGCCCGATCCAGATGATGCCGGCCACAACGTGAATCCACCGAAAGAGTGACTGTAGAATGTCCATGATTCCCCCTCCTTATATTTAAATAACCCCTATTTCTAAAGTGCTGCGCCATCTTATGGAGGAAGAGTGGAAATTCAAGGAAAAAAACCAATCCTCAAACCAACAACCTCTTCGTCATCCGTTTGATCGACCACCAACAGAGAAACAGGGTGACGACGATGAGCCAAAGGATACTTAAGAAGAGATGGCCGTTGTTATATCCATAGAAAAACGAGCGCGCAAGAACCACCGGATGGTAGAGCGGTAAAATCCAGGCAGATTGCTGAACCCATTCGGGAAGTTTCGAAAGGGGGAAGAAGGTACCGGAGAAGAGGAACATTGGTTCAAGAACGAGTGTGAAATAGTAGGTAAAGAAATCGTAGTCCTTCGCAAACGAGGTCATCAACATCCCAAGGGCGGAAAAGAGGAGGCCGGTGATCATCAGAACCGGTATCAACCAGAGGGCGTTCCAGCTCTCGATATAGCCGAGAAACGCTACCGCCAGAAACATGATTCCCCCTGAAACGAGGCTTTTGGCGCCTCCCCAGAGGATCTCCCCCGCGATCACCTCACGGATACTGACAGGGGTTGCCGCGATCGAGTGGTAGGTTTTCTGACGATCCATTCGGGTAAACGAACTGTAGGTTGTTTCGAACGAGGCGCTGTGCATGACACTCGAACAGATCAGCGCTGGCGCGAGGAATTGGATGTAGGACATCCCTTCGATCGATTCAATGAAGGAGCCAAGTCCATAGCCAATCGCGAGGAAGTAGAGGACCGGTTCTCCGATCGCACCGATAAGGCTGGTCCACCAATAACGGCTCCAGACAACGAAATCTCTGTACCAGACCTTTGAGGCATAGTGGAGGAATCTGATCATCGTTACTCTCGCAACTCTCTTCCGGTGAGTTTCAGGAAGACAGCCTCCAGATCTTTGGTCGCATGTTTTTGAACCAATTCCTGAGGTCTCCCTTCTTCAATAATTTTGCCATGATCCATGATCACGAGTCGGTCACAGAGTTGAGCCGCCTCCTCCATATAATGTGTCGTCAGAATCGAGGTGACTCCTTGTTTCTGAAGCGCCCGGATCTGATCCCACATCGCATGGCGTGATTGTGGATCAAGGCCGGTGGTCGGTTCATCGAGGATCAGGAGTTCGGGTTGGTTCATCAGGGCACGCGCGATCAGGAGTCGGCGCTTCATTCCACCTGATAGCCGGTCCGGCTCACCCTTCGCCTTTTCCTTCAGTTGAAAAAAATTGAGAAGGTCATCGGCCCGTTTCCTTGCCTGGTCCGTTGGCAGATCAAAATACCGCGCATAGATCAGCAGGTTCTGTAGAACTGTCAATTCAGGATCGAGGCTGTCCTCTTGAGGGACGACGCCGGTGCGGCGTTTGATCTCCCGAATTGATTTTTCTACGGAGAGTCCAAAAACGGTCAGCGCGCCGGCTGTCGGAGGGGAAAAACCATAAACCATCCTCATCGTCGTTGTCTTTCCGGCGCCGTTTGGTCCCAGGAAACCGAAACATTCTCCCTTCCTGACTTCAAAAGAGACATGATCAACCGCCGTGATCGGCCCAAATTTTTTGACAAGCTCTTTGGCAAGGATAAGCGATTCCATCTCCAGTGCCGTTATACAAAAAACTTCTTTGAATTAAACAAAAAACCGTGATTGAAATAAGAAAATGAAAAAACCATTAATCCTTCTCTCAAACGATGATGGTTATCAATCGGCAGGGATCGAATCCGTGGCAAAAGTCCTTCGGACACTGGCCCATGTTGTCGTGGTGGCCCCGGAACGTGAACAGAGCGCCTCAAGTCATTCCCTTACCCTTCATCGGCCTCTTCGGATTCGGCACCGGGCGGCCGATCTTTATACGGTAGATGGAACCCCCACCGACTGCATTTTTCTGGCGATTCATCGTATCCTCAAAAGAAAACCGGATCTTGTCGTCTCCGGCGTGAATCGGGGGGCGAATCTGGGCGACGATATTCATTATTCAGGGACAGTCTCTGCTGCGATCGAAGGGGCTTTGATGGGAATTCAGGCGGTCGCCTTTTCTCTGGTGGTTTGGCGTGAAGATAGGCCGTTATGGAACACCGCATCGGAGATCGCCAAAACAATTTGCCAAAAGCTCCTTAAGGATAAACTTCAGGCGGGGATGGTTCTGAATGTCAATATTCCCAATCTGAAGCCTTCCAAGATAGCGGGGATGGTTTTTACGCGTGTCGGCAAGAGAGATTATGGGCAGGTTATTTTTGAGAATCGTGATCCTCGGGGCAGAAAGTATTACTGGATTGGAGGTCATGAGCGGGTCCTCAAGAGAATACAAGGTTCTGATTGCAGCGCCGTTTTGGCTCGTAAAGTCTCTATTACACCGCTGAAGATTGATCTTACGGATCATCAATACCTTTTGGAGAGAGAATCATTGGATTTTTAAATGTCCATCGACTTTGCAGTTGCCAGAAAACGAATGATTCAAGAACAGCTCATCGCGCGGGGGATTCAGGAGGGGCGACTTCTTGAGGTGATGGAGCGGATTCCTCGGCATGAGTTTGTGGAGCCAGGTCTCGCCTCACAGGCCTACGAAGACCGTCCCCTGAACATCGGGCTCAAGCAGACAATCTCCCAACCCTACATGGTCGCCTTCATGACAGAGAGTCTGAATCTGACGGGAGGGGAGAGGGTCCTGGAGATTGGGACCGGATCCGGGTACCAGACCGCTGTTCTTTGTGAATTGGTCAAACGCGTCTACTCAATAGAACGAATGAAGGAACTTTCGAATCGCGCGCGGAGGACACTTTACCGTTTGGGGTATATTAATTTTGATCTCAGAATAGGGGATGGGACGATTGGTTGGCCAGAAGAGGCCCCTTTTGACAGGATCCTCGTCACCGCATCGACCCCTTCTGTTCCTCCTCCTTATCTGGAACAATTAAAAAAGGGTGGATCTCTTCTGATCCCGGTCGGGAATGAGTCCGATCAAGAGCTGATTCGGATCACAAAAAGGGAAAAAGGATTTCAGGAGGAAAAATTAATCGGTTGTCGGTTTGTAAAGCTATGTGGACAGTACGGTTGGAAAGAAGAATGAAAAAAATTCTTTTGGGTCTTTCTCTTTTGATCCTGTCATCGTGTGCGAATGTCTATACGGCCCGTGGTGTCTATCATCGGGTTCAACCTGGTGAAACCCTGCTTTCCGTTAGTGAAAAATATCAAGTTCCGCTTCAGGATCTGGCGGAACTTAATAATATCGAGGATCCGAAAGAATTAAGAATCGGCCGGCCGGTTTTTATTCCAGGCGTCCGCGCAGGCCGTTTCAAGACAAGTCGCTGGAAAAAGAAACAGAAGTCGGCCTCTCTCGTTCCCAGAGATTTTCCTGAAAAGATCGAGGTCGATCATGGACGTTTCTCTTGGCCGATTCGTGGGGATCTCTCATCGGTCTTTGGGGTTCGCAAGGGAAGGCGTCATGATGGGCTCGATATCCGGGCTTCTCGAGGGACCCCGATTCATGCCGCGGCCGCCGGGGAGGTTGTCTATTCAAAAAGGCTCCATGGATATGGGAATTTGATTCTCTTGAAACATTCAAAGAATTTCTTTACGGTCTATGCCCATAACTCGGTAAACCTCGTTAAGAAAGGCCAGAAGGTGGAAAAGAGGCAGGTGATTGGGAAGGTTGGGAGTACAGGTCGAGCAACAGGTCCCCATCTTCATTTTGAAGTGCGGGAGGGGAAAAAACCTCGTAATCCCTTGTTCTTTTTACCAAAAGTTCATTAAGGAGGAAATATGACACCCACGGAATTAAAAAACAAAATTCGCGATATCCCCGATTTTCCGAAGAAGGGGATTGTCTTCAGAGACATTACCCCTCTCTTGTCAGACGTTAAATCTTTCCAAGGGGTGATCGATGCCTTGGCCAAAAGGGCGGTTGGGAAATCAATCGACTATGTCGTCGGTGTGGAATCGAGGGGGTTTATCTTTGCAGCCGCCTTGGCCTATCGGATCGATACGGGATTCATCCCGGTTCGTAAGAAGGGAAAGCTTCCGTACAAGACGGAGACGGTCGAATATGCGCTGGAGTATGGAACGGATGTTTTGGAGATCCATCAGGATGCGGTACACCCGGGGAGTCGGGTTCTTGTCGTGGATGATCTTCTCGCTACCGGGGGAACTGCGAAGGCAACTTGCGACCTTGTCGAGAAGAGCGGGGCCTCTGTCCAGGAGATCGATTTTGTGATTGAGCTCTCTGATCTTCGCGGACGTGATAAATTAAAAGGATACGAGATTTTCTCGCTGGTTCAGTATTAAAAGCCCTCATAGTACAATGGATAGTATGCGAGCCTCCGAAGCTTGAGATGCAGGTTCGATTCCTGCTGAGGGCACAACGAAAATAATTTTATGACAGACTATTACCGTGTTTTGATCAATGCGACCACCAAGGATGAGGCAAAAAAAATTTTACGCCATCTTTTGGAAAAACATCTCGTGGCTGGGGGGATGATTACTGAGGGAGAATCTCAATATTGGTGGAATCATCAGGTAGAGGAAAAGATTTACTATAATTTGTCCGCCTTCACAGTTGCTATGCATCAGAAAAAGATCATTGATGAAACGAGGCAAATCCACAAGGATGAGACTCCAGTCATCGCCTTCTTCAAGATTGATGATGGGAATGAGGATTTTTTGAAGTGGATTGAGGAAAATACCCGATTCGCCCCATCGTCTTTGTAGAATTCCTCTCAAACCAGTCCCGTGCCTGTCTCCAGACGGGCGGCAATTCTTCTGACTCGAGTAGATCTATCAGATGAGGAAGCAGTTGACTGGAGAAGTCAGTGCTGCTCTCCGCCGGAAGGAGAGACGGCAGGTGGTCGATCGCCATCAGATCGAGCGGCGGTGTCCCGGAAATCAGCCGAAGCGTAGGGTTTTTAAAATGAGTTGTCTTCTCATAGATCGGGAGTGGGTTGTTGGGGCTTCCCGCATCACAACTCACATCAGCAATCACAGAGAGTCTTCTGGAACGGCGTTCGAGGGATTGACGTGTGAGAAACGGGGGCTTCTTCTCATTGACAAAGACACAGTTGACGAGGATCTCATAATCGAGAAGCTCCTCAAACGGCCCTCCGCGACTCGTCTCCTCGATATCCCACTGGGTTGTTTTGAGATTGAGTGAATCAAACAGTTCAACAGCGCCCCTCCCTGATCTCCCCTTCGCCCCAATGACAATGATTTGAGGCCTGTTTTGAAGCTGGGATAATTTTTTGGTGAGATCTTTCGTCCATTGATTGGAGGTAAAGGATTTCGAGATAGCGGGATAGGGTTCCCGGAGGTCGCGCTGTTGATGACAGAAGATGTCGAGCCCGAGGGCGGCACCGGCAAACCCGGCCCATCTTCCGAAGGCGACCACGCGTCTTCCCTTATGATCGGTCAGGTACTCAAGATCCAGAATGAGACCGGAACCGTCCTTAAATCTCTTTAAAATGGCATTGGCGCCTGGCTGATTTTTATAGACATGCGCAAAATAGATGTGGGTCTGTTTTATGGGAGAAGGTCCTTCCGGCAACTCCTTGATCCCGAGGATATAGGCATTCGGTGGGGCTGACTGCCAGGAGCCGGCCTCTACAATTTGGCAACCAGCCTTCTGGTATTCTTCGTCATTAAAGATTCTTTCTGCCGATGATTCGACAGTAACAGCGTATCGATGTTCAACAATCCTTGCCGCGTCTGAAGGTGTTAAAGGGGTTCTCCTCTCAAACGCCTTCATCTCGGCCCGGAGCCAAATAAACCCCTTTTTTTTCATGATCGCTGCTCCCCACCCATCGGATTTTCTTGCTTAGGGTCACCAGAAGAAACATAACAGGCAACAGAAGAAAGATTCCGGCCAGCAGGACCCAATAACTCGGGGTGATCCCGGCAATCACAAAGCCCAGCAGTGTCGCAAGGCCTGCCGCTGTCGCATAAGGAATTTGTGTGTTGATATGGTCGGCATGGGGACAGTCAGATGCCATCGAGGCAAGGATTGCCGTATCGGAGATCGGAGAGCAGTGATCCCCCCAGACCCCTCCGCTCAAGACCGCACCGATGGTCACAAGCATCGGAGCGCCGATCTCATGGGCAATCGGAAGGGCGATCGGCATTAAAATCCCGAATGTCCCCCACGAGGTGCCGGTGGCAAACGAGGTGACTGACCCGATCAGAAAGACAATTGCCGGGAAAAGAAACGGCGGAATATCCGAACCGATCACGGTGCTGATAAAACGCCCGGTTCCAACCTGGCCACAAATATCGCCGAGCGCCCAGGCAAGGATAATCATCCCCAGGACGGGAAAGATCCCGGAGAGGCCGGAGAGATAAAGGGGCGTGAGTTTCGTCTTCTTGTCATCGCGTCTGATCAGGACGACACAGACAGCGGTCGCAAACAGATAGGCACACATGATCGTGACACGGATCTTGATACCCGGCAGATTGCCGAGACTGAACCAGTAATAAAGAATCCCTGCCGCTATCGTTGCAAACAGGGTCAACATCGGAATCAAGACGACTCGGGCACGAACCCCTTCATCCGGTTCCGGATCGCCGGTTTTCGCTTCAGGGGCACTCACAAAACGGCTCTGGAAACGCTCCATCAGGGGAAAATCCCAACGCAGAACGACAAACAACGGGATCGCTAAGAGCATCAGGATCGGATAAAACTGGAACGGGATCGCATGAATAAACGTAAAGAAGCTGTTGTCCTTGATGCCGAGCGAATCAAAGGACGACTGGATCAGGCTCGTCGAGTAAATCCCCCACCCAATAAACGGGATCAGACAACAGAGAGGCGCCGAGGTGGAATCGAGGATATAGGCGAGCTTCTCTCGACAAACCTTTGCCTGTCGAAAGAGGGGTTGAAAGATCGGACCCAGGATCAGGCTGTGTCCTGAATCGGTAAAGAAGATACAGAGGCCGCCAACCCAGGCCGCCAGTTGCGTCCGGATCGGTCCCTTGATCGAGCGGCTGACCGACCGGCCAAAGGCGGTGATCGCCCCCGACCCCCGGATCAACGAGACAAAACCGTTGATCAGGATCATCAAGAGAAGAATCTGCGCATTGAAAGGGTCTGCAATCTGGACAAAGATCTCCTTCTCGATCAGAAAGAGGAACCCCTTAAAGAGATTCCCTCCCGACAGGAGAATCGCCCCCAGGAAGACGCCCGAGGCGAGTGACAGCAACACCCTTCGGGTTATCAGGGCCAGTCCGAGACTCGTCAGGGCCGGTAGTATTGAAAGCCAACCAAAATCAGGCATTGTTTTTCCTTATCTTTATTATCCGCTCGTTGACAAACCAATTTTTCAGACAGACTTGCGGACGCTTTTTTCGCCGGTATGGTCATAGGCGCTCTGCCCGATCCGGATTGCGGTCGTGAAGGCATAGCAGGCAAAGCCGTAGGGGGCCAATGAGGCATGCAGAAAAAGAGGGACCGAGGCGATTGTAAAAAGGCCGGCAAAGGTTCCGATAATCGCACTGCCGATATTGTGGAGCCGCTGATCATGGTGAGGATCATTCGGATCGAAAAAATAGTGCCAGGAATTATTTACAATTGAGGTGAGATCAAGGAACGTACGAATCCCCTCGGCCGCCCAAGTCAGGGTGAGTGCGACCTTTCTGACAGGAAGACCGAACAGACGCTTCGAATAGTCAACTGAATAAAACGCGAGCATCCCGTTTGCCTCCGCGACCTGTCCCGCGAAAAATGCATGGGTCGCCTCTTTCCAGACAAATGCATTCCGGAAACAAGTTGAGATTCCGAGTGTAATGTCGCAGGGGACCGAGGCGATCGCCGACATGTTGTCCTCGCCGGTCAAGTTTCGATGCTCTTGCTCGGCCCGGAATGTTGCAATTCCATTAAAGATCCAGGTCGATGACTCCCCCAGACAGACCGCCGCGATCTGGACCCAAAGGATCCCGAAGGCGAGTTTTGAAGAACGGTTGAAAATCGCAAGCGAGAGTCCAATGCCATAGGTGGCTGCCGTAAAGATATTTGCGATCGCGGAGGATGAATCGGCATAGATTGCAACCTTTTGCCGGGTAGTCGTATTTTCCGGCGTGATCTCTCCCATCGCGTTGAGATCGACTCCGAGCCGTCTTACGTGGGCTCCTCCAGAGATGATGACACCGAGGATCTTTCCACCCATTCCGATCTGTTCAAGTCGTACTGGATTACTGCGTATCGATTCGGGTGGACCGTTATTGAGCCAACGCATGACCGGACTGCTCGTGTGGGGAGAGTAAAGGAGGCGATTGAGGCGGCCGACCCAGTTGTCTCGAAGATCGATCAAGCCCCTTGGATCCCCCGAATGACGGATCGCACTGAACTTTGGCCAGGTGAAGTCTCCTTTTACGAAGTTGCCAACGACATCGATGGCACCCTTGAGTTCCAACCGCCCCCTTTTGGCCTCGACATAGGGGGACTGTCCTGGGAGGTAGGCGCCACTATCTGGATCGACAGGAGAGACCATAATTTGTCAGCTCACCTTTACTATCGGCAGTTTAATCGGCAGTTTTTAAAAAAAGTTTCTTTTTATTCTGCAACTGCGGAATTACAAGGGATATGTCGAACCTGATGAAAAAAGGTTGTGTGGTGAAATCACTTGCAGTAAAAAAATAACATCGCCATTTGCCCCCTTAGCTCAATGGACAGAGCAGTGCACTCCTAAGGCAAAGATGGCAGTTCGATTCTGCCAGGGGGCACAAGAAAAACGGCCGACCGGAAGGGAGGCTGTTTTTCTTCTTCTATTTTCTATTTTTTAATTCCTTGACCTTGACACATCTTCCCAGGGATGTTAAATTTCCAAATAATTCTAGGTAATTACGAGACTCAAGGGGGAGGTGACCATGAATAAGTCCAGTTTGATCGAAATTGTCGCTGAAAAAACAAAGATACCGAGGAAGAGGGCAGAGGATGTCGTGAATCTGATCTTTGACTCGATGGTCGAGGCGATGAAAAAGGGTCACCGGATTGAAATTCGTGGTCTGGGGAGCTTCATCGTAAAGGATTATCAATCCTATACCGGCAGGAATCCAAGGACCGGGGAGTCGATTCAAGTAAAACCAAAAAAACTTCCTTTTTTTAAGGTGGGGAAAGAGCTCCGGGAACGGGTGGATGGCAAAAAAACTGGAACTATCAAATCCTGATTACCCCAAAATTCTCCATTCTATAGAGAATCCGCCACCAGAACTTTGGGTAGAAGGAGATCTTGCGCTTTTCAATCAAGGGACCAAGATAGCCTTGGTCGGAAGTCGAGAGCCAACGGTGTATGGGAAGAAAACTGCCTTCAGGATCGCGAAGGAGTTAGCGGAGAGGGGAGTGATTGTTGTGAGTGGACTTGCGTATGGGATCGATACAGAGGCCCATCGCGGGGCGCTGGCAGGAGGCGGAAAGACGATTGCGGTCTTGGGTTGTGGAATTAATTTCCCGTATCCGCAGAAAAACTTGGGGTTGAAGCAAGAGATTATCCGTTCAGGAATTGTGATCAGTGAGTGGCCCCCGGAAACACCTTCTGCAGACTGGACGTTTCCCCAGAGGAATCGGATTATCAGTGGACTTTCTTCAGCTGTTGTGGTTGTGGAGGCAGCCGAAAGGAGTGGGGCATTGATCACAGCAGAATGGGCCTTGTCTCAGGGGAGGGAGGTTTTTGCTGTTCCCGGCAATATTGATTCTCCTGTCAGTGCTGGGACCAATCGCCTGATCCAGAATGGAGCGACTCCTCTGCTCTCGACGGAAGATCTTTTTCAAGAACTTAAACTTCCACTCTCGAAAAAAACTTTTGAAGAGACGGTTTCTTCTCCGGAGGAGAGGCAGATCCTGGACCTTTTGGCAGAGGCTCGATCGGTCGATGAAATTGTTGAGGCGACAGGTCTGGTCATTGAAGACCTGAGCTCACTTTTGATTCATATGGAAATTGACAAAAAAATCCGTTCCCTGCCGGGCGGACGGTATGAGAGGGTTTTGTAATGGCTAAATCGCTTGTGATCGTCGAATCGCCAACGAAGGCCCAGACGATCGCGAAGTATTTGGGGAAAGGGTATCAGGTAAAGGCCTCCGTCGGTCATATCAAAGACCTGCCGAAGGGGGAGCTTGGGGTTGATATCAAAAATCAGTTTTCCCCCACCTATGTTGTCCTGGCCTCCAAGAAAAAAGTGATCAAGGAGATCCAGACCGCCGCTTCGAACGCCGATCATATCTTCCTTGCCTGCGACCCGGACCGTGAAGGAGAGGCGATTGCCTGGCATCTGGCTGAGGAACTCCAGAAAAAATTGAAGAAAAAAACAATCCGTCGAATTTTGGTCCATGAAATCACCAAAAAGGCGATTCAAGAGGCTTTAACACATCCAAAAGAGCTCGATAAAAATCTCTATGAGGCCCAACAGGCACGCAGAATCCTTGATCGGATCGTCGGATATCAGATCAGCCCTCTCTTGTGGGATAAGGTGAAAAGGGGGCTTTCTGCAGGGCGTGTTCAGTCTGTCGCGGTTCGGCTCGTCTGCGAGCGGGAAAAAGAGATCAAGGCGTTCAAAGCGGAAGAGTATTGGAGTCTTGATTTTTCTCTTCAGGGAGAAAAACCACCCCCCTTTCTCGCACGCGTCATTAATTACAAAGGGGAAAAACTGGCGATCTCGAATGCCGGAGAGGCGAAGAAGATTGAAGCAGAGGTTCGTCCTTCGAAGTTAATCCTGGGAAAGGTGATCAAGAAGGAGCGCCGTCGGCACGCCCCGGCCCCTTTCATTACCAGCCGTCTCCAGCAGGATGCCTCCCAAAAGCTTGGGTTCAGTCCGAAAAAGACAATGATGATTGCGCAACAGCTCTACGAAGGGATTGAGTTGGGTGAGGAAGGACCGGTCGGTCTCATTACCTATATGAGGACCGATTCGACACGTGTCTCAAATGATGTCATCAATGAGGTCCGAGATATTATTGCCAAAAAATTTGGTAAAGATTTTCTGCCGGAGGGGCCTAATTATTTCAAAAACAAAAAGGCGGCTCAGGATGCCCATGAGGCGATTCGGCCGACATCGCTCGATCATTCCCCGGAAAAGGTCCACTCTTTCTTAAGCAAAGATCAAATAAAACTCTACGACCTGATCTGGAAGCGATTTCTCGCCTCCCAGATGGCTTCCGCGGTTTTTGATCAAACGACATTTGAAATTCAATCAGGGGACTACGGCTTACGCGCAAGCGGATCGCAGATTAAATTCCCCGGGTTTCTTGCCGTTTATCAGATCGATCGGGAGGTCGATCTGAAGGAAGGAGAGGAAGAGGCGGAGGAAGGGATTCTTCCGGATCTTGCGGAAGGTTCCTCTCTCACGATTCTCGATTCGAAACCGGAACAGCATTTCACCGAACCACCGCCCCGATTTACGGAGGCCTCACTCATCAAGGAATTGGAGGAAAAAGGGATCGGTCGTCCCTCCACATACGCTGCCATCCTCTCCACGATTGTTGATAAACAGTATGTGAAGAAGGAGAGGAATGTCTTCTGCCCAACACAGCTCGGCGGGATCGTGAATGATCTGCTGGTCGAAAGCTTTCCGGAGATTTTGAATGTGCAGTTTACCGCTCAAATGGAGGAAGAGCTCGATGAGGTCGAAGAGGGGCGCCGGACTTATGTCGAGACGCTGAATGATTTCTACAAACCTTTTGAAAAAACCTTGGCGCGGGCGAAGATTCACATGAAGGATATCAAGCGTCAGGAGATCAAAACCGATCTTTCTTGTGAAAAATGCGGTAGTCCGATGATGATCAAGTGGGGACGACGTGGTGAATTTATCGCCTGTTCGAATTATCCGGAATGTCGCTACACGCGTGAGTTTGAGCGAAATGATTCCGGAGATATTACGCTTCTCAAACTTGAGGTCACGGGTGAATTTTGCTCGACCTGCGGCGGGCAGATGATCATCAAGTCGGGAAAATTCGGTAAATTTCTCGCCTGTTCGAATTACCCCACCTGCAAGACGACGCGAGCCTTGTCGATCGGGATCAACTGTCCGGACTGTAGCGGGAAGCTTGTTGAGAGAAAAACAAAGCGGGGGTTGTCTTTTTATGGATGCATGCAGTATCCCAAGTGTAAATTTGCGACGTGGGATCGGCCGATTAACGAACCCTGTCCCACCTGTGGATCGGCATTTTTAGTTGTTAAGAGAAAGAAGAGTGGAGATGAAATCCGTTGTCCGAAAAAAGGATGTGATTACACAAAATCATCGGATGCCCAGCCTGCTGATACTGTTTGAGAAACATCTTGCTCAAAAAGGATACTCGGCAAACACCATTGCCAGTTATCATCATGACCTTCGGCAACTCTTTTCGTTTCTGAAAGAAAAAGATTTGAAGAAGGTGGATCTTATCACGCTTCGGAGTTTTATCTCCTCCCTTTACCAGGGCCGTCAGGCGGTGAGCATCGCGAGGAAGATCTCGACGTTGAAGGTTTTTTTCCGTTTCCTCGTGAAACAGGGGATTTTAAAATCATCTCCGGTCGCTGAAATTTCACTCCCAAAGATTCCGACAAAGATCCCGAATGTGATCTCGGTCGATGAGGCGTTTCGATTGGTCGAGGGGCCGGCAGGGAAGAGGGATCGGGCGATTCTGGAGCTTCTCTATGGTTGTGGGCTGCGTGTCGGAGAGCTGGTTCGACTTAAAAAGGAGGATGTCGATCTTAGGGAAGGATGGGTCAAGGTTCTCGGAAAGGGAAATAAAGAACGTCTTGTCCCGATTGGAAGCAAGGCACATGCTGCCTTGGAGGATTATTTGTCATCGAATGAGGGGGTTGAGAAAGGAAAGTTGTTTCGATTGACAGCCCGCTCTATTCAGAGAATGGTAAAAAAACGCGGTTTAAAGGCCGGGATGCTCAAGAAGGTCACCCCCCATACCTTGCGTCACAGCTATGCGACTCATCTGATGGAGGGGGGGGCGGATCTCCGGGGGATTCAGGAACTTCTGGGACATGCGAGTTTGTCGACGACGCAGAGATATACGCATGTGAGTTTGCAACAATTGATGGAGGTTTATGATAAGGCACATCCAAAGGCTTAAATCCCCCCCGAAGGGTGAGATTTTAATTCGGAGCACGACAGTTCTTGCTGTCCTGCGCGATGGAAAATTAGCATTCGCCGCGGACGGGCAGGTCTCTGTTGGGAATACGATCTTGAAGGCAAAGGCGACAAAGATTCGTACCATGCGGAACGACACCGTGCTTTCCGGTTTTGCCGGATCGACGGCCGATGCGTTGACACTCTTCGAAAAATTTGAGGGAAAATTGGAAGAGTATAATGGCAATGTCGTTCGCGCCTCTATTGAATTGGCCAAGGAGTGGAGAACAGACAAGATGCTGCGTCGGCTTGAGGCGCTTCTGTTGGTGGGGGATCGTTCAAAAATCCTGACCATTTCCGGGAATGGGGATGTGGTGGAGCCTGATGATGGCGTGGCGGCGATCGGCTCGGGTGGACCTTACGCGCTTGCCGCTGCCCGTGCGATGCTTCGAGAGACGAAGCTAAATGCGCGTGAGGTTGCCGAAAGATCCTTGAAGATCGCCTCGGAAATCTGCGTATTCACAAACGAAAATATCACCGTCCAGGAGATTTAGGGATGAATTCAGAATCATTAAGAAGTTTTACCCCTCGCGAAATCGTCTCAGAATTGGACAAGTACATTATTGGCCAAAAAGAGGCGAAGCGGGCGGTGGCGATTGCGCTTCGAAATCGCTGGCGTCGCCAGCAGGTTCCGAAAGACCTTCGCGACGAAATCGCCCCCAAAAACATCATCATGATCGGACCAACTGGTGTCGGAAAGACCGAAATTGCGAGGCGACTTTCAAAACTGGCAGGGGCCCCTTTTGTGAAGGTAGAGGCCTCGAAATTTACCGAGGTTGGCTATGTCGGAAAAGATGTGGAATCGATGATTCGGGAACTGACGGAACTGGCTGTAAAAATGGTGCGTGAAGAAGAGCACGAGAGGGTTGCGGTCAGGGCTCAGGAGGTCGCCGAGGAGCGGGTTCTTGATCTCTTGACGAATATGGCGAGTCGTCGAAATGCCGATCCTGTTCTTCTGGATCAGGACCTCCGGTCTCTTCTTCGCGCAGGAAAACTCGACGAACAGATGGTGGAGTTGGAAATCTCCTCGCAACCTTTGCAGTTGGTCGAGATCGTTTCCTCGGGGGGCTTGCCGCTCGAAGAGATGGGAATGAATCTCAAAGAGATGTTCGGCAATTTGATGCCCAAAAACAAAAAGAAGCGGAAGGTTCGCCTGGGAGAGGCGCTCAGGATTCTGACTCAAGAAGAGAGCTCGAAGATGATTGATATGGATAATGTCATTCGAAAGGCGATCGAGCGCGTGGAGCAGAATGGGATCGTTTTTTTGGATGAGATCGACAAGATCGCCGGGCGTGAGGCGGCGGGGCGGGGGCCCGATGTCTCTCGTGAAGGGGTTCAGAGGGATATTCTCCCGATCGTCGAAGGATCGACCGTCTCGACAAAATACGGAATGGTCCGAACCGATCATATCCTTTTTATTGCCGCCGGGGCGTTTCATGTGTCGAAACCTTCGGATCTGATCCCGGAGCTTCAGGGGAGATTTCCGATCCGGGTTGAGCTGAAGTCGCTTTCCAAAGATGATTTTTTAAGAATCCTTGAAGAGCCGAAGAACTCACTGATCACGCAGTATATTGAACTCATGAGAACGGAAAAGTTAAACCTCGAATTTACCCATGATGCTGCGGAAGAGATCGCGAAGTTTGCGGTTCTCGTGAATGAAAGGACTGAAAATATCGGCGCGAGGCGTCTCCATACCCTGATGGAAAAGGTGTTGGATGAAATTCTCTTCGCTGCCTCAGAGATGTCGAACCAAAAGATCGTGATTGATGGTCAGTATGTCCGTAATCATCTTTCCGAAATTGTCAAAGATGTTGATCTCTCTCGATATATTCTTTAATTAATCTCCATGCAGGAACTGATCCAAAAAGCCTCCATTCTCATGGAGGCGCTGCCTTACATCCGTAAATTCTATGGCAAGACCTTTGTCATTAAATATGGCGGGGCGGCGATGACCGATGACCGTCTCAAGGAGAGTTTCGCTCGGGATATTGTGATGATGGACTTTATCGGAATGAATCCGATCATTGTCCATGGGGGGGGACCCCAGATTGGTGAGGTTTTGAAAAAGATGGGGATTGAATCGAAGTTTCACAACGGGATGCGCATTACCGATGATCGGACGATGGATGTCGTGGAGATGGTTCTCGCGGGTGACATTAACAAAGAGATTGTGAGTCTCATTAATCATAATGGTGGCAGGGCGGTTGGTCTTTCTGGAAAGGATGCCGAACTGATACGGGCCGAGCGGCTGACTGGGAAACAACCGGTGGCGGATTCTCAGGCGCCAGAGTTGATTGATCTCGGACGGGTTGGGCGGGTGAAAGCGATTGACCCCGGGGTTCTCACCACACTCGATCAGGGGCGCTTTGTTCCGGTGATTGCCCCAATCGGTGTCGATGAAACCGGTCAGGCTCTCAACATCAACGCCGACCTCGTCGCCTCGGCCGTCGCTGAGGCCTTGAAGGCGGAGAAGCTTGTTCTTCTGACAGACGTCGAGGGGGTCAAGGATTCAAAAGGCGTTCTTCTCTCAACGCTCAAGCGAAACGAGGCGATTCAACTGATGGAGCAGGGGGTGATCTCCGGTGGAATGATCCCGAAGGTGGAGTGTGCGCTGGAGGCGTTGGCACAAGGGGTCAAGTCGGTTCATATTATTGATGGTCGTGTCGAACATGCCGTTCTCCTTGAAATTTTTACGGATAAAGGTGTCGGAACGGTGATTTCGTGAAGACAGAAGAGATCATTGCCCTTTCCCAAAAATACCTGATGAACACCTACAACCGTCTTCCGATGGCGCCGGTCAAGGGGAAGGGGGCGTGGCTCTGGGATGCCGATGGGAAAAAGTATCTCGATTTTGTCTCAGGTCTCGCTGTCTGCAATCTTGGTCATAGCTATCCCAAAGTTCTCTATGCGATTGCACGTCAGGCGCGAAAACTCCTGCATGTAAGCAATATCTATCATATCGACCATCAGGCGGAGCTTGCCGAGCTTCTCGTAAAAAACTCGTTCGCCGACAAGGCCTTTTTTTGCAACAGCGGCGCCGAGGCGAATGAGGCAGCGGTCAAGCTTGCGCGGAAATATGCGCGGAAGGTCTTGAAGCAGGATCGATATGAAGTGATCACGATGCGAAACTCGTTTCATGGTCGAACACTCGCGATGATCACGGCGACCGGTCAGGAGAAATTCCAGAAGGATTTTGAGCCGCTGGTCCCCGGTTTTCGGTATGCCGATTTCGGTTCGATCGAATCACTGGAAAAAACGATCACTCCCCAAACAATCGCGGTGATGGTGGAGCCGATCCAAGGGGAGGGGGGTGTTCGGATCGCCTCGCCGGACTACTTCAAGTCGCTTCGAGATTTTTGCAATCAACGAAAACTTCTCCTGATTTTCGATGAGGTGCAGGTGGGTCTCGGGCGGACCGGGACCTTGTTCGCCTACGAACAGTTCGGGGTGACGCCCGATATGATGACGTTGGCGAAGGCGCTTGGTGGGGGACTTCCGATCGGCGCGATGCTGGCCCGAGACGGAGTCGCCGAGGCGTTCCAACCGGGGGACCACGCCGCGACCTTTGGGGGAGGACCATTTGTGACAGCGGTCGCCTGTGAGACGGTTCGGTCGATCCTGAAGGAAGGGGTGCCCAATGTAAAATCACTTCAGGGATACCTCCGCTCCTCTCTGGAGAGGCTTGCGAGGGAGTTTCGCTTCATTCGGGAGGTGAGGGGGGTCGGCTTTATTTTAGCCTTGGATCTCGATCGCGAGGCGAGACCGTTGGTTGTCAAATTTTTAAAAGAAGGTCTCTTGCTCAACGCCGTTCAACCTCAGAGCCTGAGGCTGCTGCCCCCTCTCATTATCAAGAAAAAAGAGATTGATACCGCCCTCGCAATCATGAAAAAGGTTTTTAATGAAGAAAGATCTGCTCACACTTCTTGATTTAACCCCGAATACCCTTGAGCAACTCCTCAAAAGGGCTCTTGTCCTCAAGAAGGAAAGGAAAAGGGGACATCTGCTCTATCGTTTGCGCGGAAAGACGCTCGCGATGCTTTTTGAAAAATCCTCGACACGCACCCGGGTCTCTTTCGAGATTGCGATGAGAGAGTTAGGCGGAGGGACAGTGTCTCTCGAGAGGGGAAGTTCGCAGATTGGCCGGGGAGAGAGCTACGGAGATACCGCCCGTGTCTTAAGTGGTTATGCCCATGGAATCCTGATCCGCACCTTTGGGCATTCTATTGCGGAGGAGGTGGCGCGTGAGGCATCGATTCCGGTCATCAATGGCCTCACCGATCTTGCCCATCCGTGCCAACTTCTGGCCGATCTCCTGACGGTTCGCGAATACAAAAAGGGGAAGGCAAAGGTCGCCTATGTTGGCGATGGAAATAATATGGCCAACAGCTGGATCCATGCAGCACAACGACTCCAGTTTCCTCTCGCCATCGCAACACCGAAAGGTTATGAACCTGCCGCTGAGGTGATAGAAAAAATTCCAGGGAGATCAACGATTGTCCTGACGAATGACCCGATCGAGGCGGTTCGTGGGGCCGACGTGGTCAATACCGATACCTGGTTTTCCATGGGCCAGGAGGTGACGGAGGAGAAGAGGGAAGTTTTTCGACCGTTTCAGCTGAACAGCACTCTTTTGAATCATGCCAATAAGGATGCGATCGTACTTCATTGCCTTCCGGCCCATCGCGGCGAAGAGATTACCGATGAGGTCATGGATGGCCCGCAGTCACGGATTTGGCAACAGGCTGAGAATCGGCTGCATGTGCAGAAAGCGATATTGGAGATGTTGTTATGAAGGTTGTTTTGGCCTACTCCGGCGGTCTCGACACCTCGGTCATTGTTACTTGGCTGAAGGAGACCTATTCCTGTGACGTGATTGCGTTTGTTGCTGACCTCGGTCAGGGAGAGGACTTTGGGGCGATCCGACGCAAGGCGCTCAAGACAGGGGCGTCGAAGGTAATCGTCGCCGACCTGAAGGAAGAGTTTGTCCGGGATTATGTCTTCCCGATGCTTCGGGCCAACGCCGTCTACGAGGGGGGGTATCTTCTGGGGACCTCCATTGCGCGTCCCCTGATTGCCAAGAGACAGATCGATGTCGCGATCAAGGAAAAGGCAGAGGCGGTCAGTCATGGCGCGACAGGGAAGGGGAACGATCAGGTCCGATTCGAGCTGACCTACTATGCCTTGAAACCTGACATTAAAGTCATCGCCCCCTGGCGTGAATGGAAATTTAGATCGCGTACGGATCTCATCAACTATGCTGCAAGAATGAAGATCGGGATTCCGGTGACCAAATCAAAACCGTACAGCTCGGACCGGAATCTGTTCCATATTAGTTATGAAGGGGGGATTTTGGAGGACCCCTGGAAGGCACCCCCTGAAAATATTTTTGTCATGACCCGAAATCCGGAGTTGTCTTCTCAGAGACCGACGGTCGTGGAGATCGGTTATAAAAACGGGAATCCGATCACCTTGAATGGAGCCCGGCTGACCCCCGCAAAGCTCCTGGCCAAACTGAACAAACTTGCCGGCGACCACGGGATCGGACGGGCTGATATCGTCGAGAACCGATATGTCGGGATGAAGAGTCGCGGGATCTATGAAACACCGGGTGGAACTGTCCTCCATGCCGCCCACCGTGCTTTAGAGGGGCTCACGCTCGATCGCGAGGTCATGCACCTGCGTGACTCTCTGATGCCACGTTATGCGGAGCTGGTTTATTATGGTTATTGGTTTTCGCCTGAAAGGGAGGCACTGCAGGGAATGATTGATGAGATTCAAAGACCAGTCACGGGAACGGTTCGTCTGAAACTTTACAAGGGAAATTGTATCCTCCTCGGTCGTAAGTCACCGAACTCACTCTACCGACAGGATATTGCGACGTTCGAGAAAGACGCCGTCTACAATCAGCGAGACGCGGAGGGATTTATTAAACTGAATGCGCTCCGATTGAAGATTCACCCTAATAAAAGATAGCCTTCAAGGCCGATTCCAAATCCGGATACTGAAACTGAAATCCCGCTTCTGTTAGTTTTTTCGGGACCACCCTCTGCCCGGTGAGCAACATCTCCGACATCTCCCCCAAGAGAAGTTTCAGGACAAAAGAGGGGACAGGAAGAGAAGAGGGGCGCCCAAGAACCTTTCCCAGTATTTTCGCAAATTCTTTTTGACGGATTGGTTCCGGCGAGGTGACATTGACAGCTCCTGAAAGTTTTTCGTTCTCGAGTGCAAAGAAGATCGCATGGATGACATCCTCACGATGAATCCAGGGGAACCATTGATTACCGGAACCGATAGGGCCACCGACGAAGAATTTAAAAGGAGGGAGCATCTTCTGTAAGGCCCCTCCATCCTTTCCGAGCACGACACCGCATCGGAGTCTCACGACACGAACGTTATCCTTTTCCGCCTCCTGGGCCGTCTCCTCCCATTCCCGACAGACCTCGGCCAGGAAATCATATCCCCTTGGTGATGACTCATCGACAGGGACCTCCTTCGTGTCGCCGTAATAACCGACCGCCGAGGCGTTGATCAGAAGCCTCGGTTTCTGGCTCGTCTTTCCGATCGCTGTAATGATCGCTCGCGTGGTATCGACGCGGCTCCTTCGGATCTTTTCTTTTTTTTCCTTCGTCCAGCGTTCGGCGATCGTCTCGCCGGCTAAGTTGATGATGGCGTCGGTGCCGTCGGGGCAGGCAAAGTTTGGAATTTGTTGTCTTGTTAAAAGGGTCACCTCATGACCCTTCTCAAGAAGCTTTTTGAGAAGCGGTCGCCCAATAAAACCGGTCCCGCCGGTAAGCAGAATTTTCATAAAACAATCTCTTTGGGTTTTTCTACTAAGGTTTCTTGACGGGCCATTTTAACTTGAGACCAAGCCTCTCCTCGAGAAGGGTTGTTGGGGTCAGTGCGAGAAGTTTTGCCATCAGATCAGTTCCAACCTCGCCTTCAGTGGGTGGGGCGTTCAGATCTAATCCCAACACCTCGAGATCGCTCATTTTGGGTTGAATAGCCGGATCCTCACTGAGTTTTGATACCCCTCTATCAATCAAGGCACGAATAAATCGGTCCGGTTCATCCACCATCTCACCGGCCGCTTTTCCTGGTTTAGGTATTCTCCTGTCAACCGCTTCCAGACAGAGATGCCGTCGTAAATCTTTTATCCACTCCTGTACCTTTTCATCACCCCAGCTTGGTCTTTCAGAAATCCCGAGAAGACGGGTCACCTCTGCCGCTACCTCACGATCTTCTGTATTGAGGAGCTTGTTTCCGTGAGAGAGAAGTTGATCGGACCAAGTCTCAACATCACGGATCCCAATTCGTTTGGCGATTGCATCATCATGGCGAAAGTTCCTCCTTCCCCTGATAATATCATCGGCAATGCTCCTCTGGCGCGAGGGCTGGATCGCTGCCCACTCAACATTTTCTCTTCTGGCAACCATCTCTGCAAGGATCCTATCTGATGGAATCTCAGGGCTTATTTGATGTTGGTGTCGCAAGACCAGATCCATTCGGTAGTCCATCGGGACATCGAGAGGGGCAAGCGGCATTGTCCGATCGAGATGCGCCCGGAGTCCTCTCCTATAAACGTCAGCGGTCGCAACGCTAAACTCCCCCTCGGTCTCCCATGGATTGTGATAACCGAAGGGGTACTCTGTGACCTCAACATGTCGATTATCGCCGGCAACCATCCTCCAATATTCAACATGCCGAGGTGTTGCCGACATATATTCTGAATCGAGCCTTCCCCCCGTTATCCAGACCGGGACCTCGACATCGGCAAGGGCAGTTGGGGAGGGGTCCCCGAATGCCGGGTTCCAGGCGATATCGTTTTGGATCGGTATCGATTGTGAGGGATCGGCCCAGGCTGCCTCGATCTCATATCCGTGCCGTTGACGGGCCAACTCTAACCGAACGAGGTATCTCTGGCGTTTCATCTCCCTTGCATGGACCCCCTCGGGTCCGGTAAGATCGCGACGTGTTTTTCTCAATACCTTAAGGCTGTCTTCCTTCAGTGCCAGTAGCTCATCTCTCCTCGGACCGGTAATTTTAGGTTCGAAAAGCTCGACCCTCGCAATTTCCGCATCAAGCGCTGCGATTTCTCGTGCAACCAAGTCTCCCCCTTCTGAAAATCTTGTTGTGATCTCGTGGTACTCTGCCGCACCAAATCGCGTCTCACGGCTCCCTCCGGGGAAAGGATGAACCTCTGGTTTTCCAGCCTTCGGTCGGCAGAAAGTCCATTGGTCATCAAGCATTTGAATATTTTTGGCTCCCGCTTCATTTCTCGGAGTGAGACCAGCGGCATGAAGTTCTCCCAAGATATCAAAGCAGGTATCCGACCAGGCAGGGGCATAGGGGCTCATGGCATGGATAAATTTGATGCGTTGATCTCGATCCGCGCCTTTTCCATAGCGTACCGCATACTCCAGGACGTCGTTCCCGCCTAAACTCCGACCAGCAAGCCCAATCTGATCTCGAAACTCCGGGAAATAGTCCCCGGCACAATCGATGATTCTTCGGAACCACTGCATCTTATGGTCGAGGTTATCAAAATCGGCTGTTGCCGGCCCATATTCATGAAAGGGTTGCGAGGGGATGACCACCTGAAAGCCTTGTTCATGGTACCAGCCGGCCGCCTCAATCAATGACTGAGGGGTCGATCTTATTGTGGAACCTCCATGGAGTAGAATAACAACTCCTCTTGGGCGAAGTACCTGTCCTGGCGTGCTGATAGCGACTGTTCCGCCGATCCTGGGGTCATAAACCTGTCTGAATCCAGCCTCCCATGCGCCGAAATCATGACCCGTGAGAAATTTCGGGGACCTCGCCTTGACCGCGGCCCTCGGCATGTCGATCAGTCGAACCGGTCCGTCGGCTGTATTTAAATGAAGCTGGGCCTCAAACGCCGCTCGTAGAGAGACAACGGTCTCAGTCCTTAAATTTTTATCGGTTTCAAAGGCATGCCTTGGGCGTGAAAAATCTCCTCCCCCTTCCTGCATAACAATCCGGACAATTTCAGGCGGTAGCCCCTCGGTCCCGGCAGCAACAGAACCAGCCCCTTCCGTTAAAAAGGTATGTGGGGGAGTTGGGTCGCTTCTCTCAATACGAGGAACGCTGGCACTCTTCCCCCCGACCATCGCGGTCGCCAAAGATGGGCCATATTGACCAGAAAGAAATTGGTTCGCAGCAGCAGAAAGCGCCTGGCGTGTCTTTTTGTCCCAACCAAAAAGATAGGTGATTGTTGCCTGCAGTGCAAAATTCCCGACTCCCGCCATATCGAGTCTTTCTCTCTGAGTCAGATCAGCTCCTGAAATCCCGATGCCGGCGGCATCAATCGTCATCCCAGCGATCATTGTTAAAAACTGGAAACCGGGGACCCGGCTGAAAATTGCTGAGGCGACGATCGTTCCCCCCCCAAAGATACCGCTCCATTGATAGAATTGATCCTGGGTCCGGTTCTCGCTTGAGTCATTAATAAGTCTCTTGTGTGCTGTCAGGGCCCCATGAGCCATCGCAAAGAACCCCGCGACCATCGCTGCTATCTTGAGACGTCCAAAACCAACGCTTCGTGCGAGGGTTGCTTCTGTCTTGAAGAGGCCTCCGATGCCGGAGAGGAGGTTGGCCCGGGCGTAATTCTCAGAAAAATATCGGGCTCTGGTTGAGGCATGCAGGAATCTTGATTGAAGGGTAGGGGCGTATCGTTCATACGCCATGACTCCCGCTGAAAAGAGACCGGCTAATGTCGAGAGGCTTGTGAGAAACGCCCCCTCGTCTGAGTTTCCTTGAGGAGCCTGAGGCCGGTTAATGGCCATACTGGTTGCTTTGTCGCAATTTTAAAACAAAAGTTGCTTGTCTTTTTCAAAAACTTGAGGGATATCGGACCGCTCTATGCCTCTTATTCAGGAGCCTTCTTATGTTTTTCTTGTCCTCCTCACGCTTCTCGGGGCGATTTTTTTCCTCTCCTCCAGAAAGTCATTAAAAAAGATTTTTGATATCATTCCTCCGATCTTTTTGGCCTATTTGGTCCCAACACTTTTGAGTAATTTTGGCGTTATACCGGCAGAAAGCGCCTTTTACGTATGGGCCAAGAAGTATCTGCTCCCGATGTCCCTTTTCCTGATACTTATCGGGATTGATATTCCAGCGATCCTTCGCTTGGGTCCCAAGATGCTTATAACGATGCTTTCAGGGACGTTGGGTGTGATTCTCGGCGGACCTATAGCGGTTGCGCTTTTCAAAAACTACCTCCATCCTGACAGTTGGATGGGGCTCGCTGCCCTCGCCGGGAGTTGGATCGGTGGGGTAAGCAACTTCGCCGCGATCGCCCAGGGGCTTCAGGCCCCCCAGCAGTTTGTCTCCCCGGCGATTGTCATTGACACGATTGTTGGCTTCTCCTGGATGGCGCTTTTGATGTTCTTTTCGACGTTCCAGGGGAAATTTGATACCTGGAATCGTGCCGATACCTCGATGATCCTGGAGGTACAGAAGAAGCTGGAGGGTTTTCATAAGCAGGTTTTGAGACCCTCGACGGTCACGGATATCCTTGTCATTCTGACACTTGGTTTTACGGGGGGGGTTCTCTGTTTTAAATTGGGGCATTTTGTTCCCTATCAATCGAAGGTCTTTAGCCCGACGCTTTGGGGAGTCATTTTAACAACAATGATCGCTGCGCTGCTTTCCTTTACCCCCTTGAGGAAATTGGAGGGGGCAGGCTCGACACGGATCTCTTATGCGGCCCTCTACCTGCTTTTGACAACAATGGGGGCCCAGGCGGACCTCAGGGCGGTTGTCCAATCCCCAGTTTATCTTGCCGTCGGAATCGTTTGGCTTTCAATTCATATCATCTTTATTCTGATTGCTCTTCGTCTGCTCCGAGCCCCCCTCTTTTTTGGGGCGGTAGGGAGCATGGCAAATATCGGGGGAACTGTGAGTTGCCCGATTGTCGCCGAGGTCTATCGCGAACATATGCTGCCCGCTGGAATATTGATGGCGCTCGTTGGGACCATTTTAGGGAACTATGGTGGGTTATTATGTGGCCTGCTGATGAAGTTCGTTTTGAGTTAGGAAGTATTCGTCCTGGATCCCCAAAATATTGACATACTGTTCTGCGAGTGCCTCGGAGCGGATTACCTCGTAGATTGCAAGTTTCTTCGCTTCTTCCTTCTTTTCTGCCTTTACGAGCCGATAAAATCTTTCCAGCTCGGTGATACTGATCCCCTGGCCACGGAGGACATCGATAAGATCGTTTTCTTTTTTAACCAATCTCTGACGATATCTTCGAACATCTTCCGGATCGTCTTTGCCACGATAATCTTGCACGAGTTCCCGATATTTTTGACTGATTGTCTCCTTGGGCTGCGTCAGAATTTCAACCGTTTGATAAAAAAGGATCTGCCCAGGTAGCCGGAGCTCAATATTACCAAAGGGGTCCGTCCTTAAAGATGACCAAGCATTGGCAAAGATTCGGTTCGGCATCGGTCCATAGACGGTTCGGAGTGCGTTCTGAACATAATAATCGATATTCCTGAATCCTTGAATCCAGCGTAGCGTAAAATTGATCATGTTGGTTGTAATCATTCCGACAGCGGTAAAGAGGAGCATATGGGAGAGGCGTGGCGCCCGGAAGATGTGTCTCGAGATAAAGGTGCCGGCGTCGAATATCTTCCTCCCATTGCTGGAGAAAGAGGTAGCGGCAGTGACCCCAAACACCGCAGCCCCGACAGATGCGAGAAAGAGATCTTTATAAGGATTACAATTCTCATCATCCGCCATATTGAAGGCGGAATAAATGCCGAGTCCAATAAGCCCCAGGGCGATGCCAGCGACCCCGATCTTCCATGCCAAGGGCCCTTTCATCGTACCTGCCATTAATTCATCCTTGGTGACTTTTGGCAATTGAATCGCCTCCGCCCTGACCCGTGTGTAATCTGTCGTTCGGAGGAAGTCTCCTCCAAGGAGTCGATTCAGGATAGACCTCGGTTTTTTATGAACAGCGTTCCCTATCTTATGGTAGAGGACATCCGTCGCGTTGCCGGCGATGGTTCCTGAACGCCCGAAGGCGGTCGAAAGAAACGCCATCATTGCCCATTCCGAGGAGAAGAGATTCAGGTTAAAATCGTGAAGATCAAAATTTTCAGGGTTGGAGGTACAGGTTCCCTCCTTCGGTTTGCGTCCCCTGGAATTTCCCCAACAGTCTGCCAGGACCCGTCCTCCCAGGTAGAGCATAAAGAGAACACCGAACGCCTTTGCCATTCTCTTATTGGGCATCCTCTTTCCATGTTCTTTGACGAAAGCAGTATATTCCGGCGTCCCCGCTTTTGGTGTCTGGTACCATCTTCCGAGTTCATGCCAGGTTTGTGCCACACCTAAGGCAATCATCGAGGTAGCGGCAATAGGCTTAAGAACGTCTCGTGTCCCTCCAAGACTTGCAAAATCACGATCCTGGGCAGCTCGTCGATTGTATTGCTCTTCGGAAATTGCTGAGGCAGCGTCAGAGAATGAGCTTCCAGTGAAGATATCTTTAAGGAAGAGACCACTCTTATGAACACCATTGATCAGGTCATCAGGGCTTCTAAAGAAGTCTGTCTTTGCGACGAGGCCTAGGGCGCCAAGATAACCGACAAGCCTTGCAACTCCCCAGAGAGATGCCTTGACCGCCGGGTCAGGTTGAATCAAAGGCCTCAGGATATAAGAGATCGCTCCACTCATGTTTCTGTGGCCCGTATCGCCATTTTTAAAAAAAAGTTGTGGGAAATGTCATTTTCTTGACAACTTCATGAAAATAGCTGCCGAACAAAAAGACGCTTGGGGTAAAAATGACTTTTTTTATCACAGCTCTTGACTATGGAGCGCACTTTGCCGGCGGATATGCCTTTCTAGCCAGCGCCGGTCACTGGACACATACCCTCTCAGGATCCCTGCTTGGCAAACAATCATGCCTGACTCAAGCGACCTCTTACTTCGGATCACCCCAGGCATTTCAAAAGGCTGGCTTCTGGGGAATAGGTGGGATGGCCTGGAACTCTATACGGGCTGTCGAAAGGATCTCCAAAGATCAATATCAGAAACCGGCCGAAAAGGCCCAAGATTGGCTGCTGGTCCTGACCGGCCTTGCGACGGTTGGTTGTGTCGGCTTGAGTCTCTTTCGCAACTCTTTATTTCAACGGTTTACCCGACAGGGTCTCGCCTTTGTAGAAGATCAACTGGTTCGATTGACCTGGATTCAGAACGGCATCGGCATTGCCAGTATCGGGGTGGATGCCTGGAGTACGAAGGAACTCTATCAGCAATGGGAGGGGAGTGATCGGGATCTGGGGACTGGTCTTTCACTCTGCTTCCAGACAGGGATGACGGTCTTCTTTACCTTTGACACCCTCTCGCGTCAGGCCTGGAGCGGTGTCGGTCGTCGTCTTTTCGGTCTTGAATCTCATGTGGAAAGATCGGGACGGGAGATCGGAAGGGCGATTCGAACAAGCGGGGTGGAAAATGTGGATCAGGTTCAGAATGACCCTTTCAATATAGCGGCCCTGATTGGCCACGAGCTCGGTCTCGAAGACAGCGCTGTTTTCCGAGTTGCTGAGCATTATCGCGGGAGGCGCAAAACAGGAGACTTGGCTGTAGAAAAGGCGGTCAAGAGACTGGCAGACGATTCTCATGCGGTGATGGGTTCCTATCATCGTCATGCAGAAGACCTTGAAGAGCTTGATTGCGACGAACTTTTGGAAGTGATTTTGAGACATGCCCGTGATCGACGAACTCCGATTACAGTCGAGCAAGTGAGAGAGGCCAGGGCAGTTGTGCAATCGATGATGGTCCAACGGTGGTCAGCGACAGAACTGTATCCTCTGGCTGCCCGAGATGGTCGAAGGGTTGGCGGAGAGTGGGAATATAAACTTGGCCTCCCTCGAACGCAACAAATTGAAAAGATGGTCGCTGATCTTGAGGCAAAAGGGTGGAAATGCACAAAAACCCCCCCTACGAAGCCTCGATTTGGAAAGTGGAGCAAGGTTCACCCAACCCTCGATGTTCGGTTTCATTACCAGGGAAAAGAATATTTTATTTATGTCCGTCAAATGAGTTCATCCAATCTCATCTATGCCTCTATCAATGGGGAAAGGATTGAAATTCCACTCGTGGCCAAGGGACCCTCTATTGCGCCCGCCGATGAGATTTTGAAGCGGTTTAGTGATAACTATGAGGGGGCTTTAAAGTGGCTTGCGGCCCAAGAGAGTCGTCGGACCGGAGAGGATGCCGATTTTGTTCATCGGGCGATGATGACGGCGATTGAACGAGGGGGGGGTGAGAGCTACACCTTCTCCTACATTAAAGACGATACGGGACTGCAAAGATGGCATTACGACAGGACGGCAGGAAAGGTCCGTTTTGATTCAATCGTGCTTACAGATGCCGCTGGAGGAGATATTGGTCAAGAGCTTCCAGAGACATTTACCAGTTTTGGGGATGCTTACAAACATCTAAGAAAGCTTGCGGAGACCGGCAAATTGAGTGGAAGAAGTGTCGAAGCATATACAGGGATTCAGGCTGAAAAGAATGGGGTTCGAGTTTCTTTGGATATTGTCTTGGAGCCTCTTGATTTTTGTGAGCTTCGTTTTCATGAAAGTCGGGCGGGGGGGCTCTATGATGAATTGGAAGGTTCTGTTGCCCATACCTTGATGAAATTGGGTGCCGAAGGGACGCATAACGATCGTTCTGTAGCGGCACAATGGCATGTCGATGTCGATACGCCAAAATTATCGCCAGATCCGATGCTTCGAGTGATACGGGCATACCATAGGTTCAGGCCTATCCTTGAGCCTGGAATGCCTAACCACCCGATGAGGAAAAATTTTGTCCTTCGTGCCGTCCAGCCGGAAAGTCCCGGGGTCTCTCTGGAACAACGGGAACGGGATGCCGTCAGAGAGATCCTTTCAACAGATTGGGATCGAGGGCCGGGAGAGAAGCTCGTCCCTTGGCTTTCGAGATTAGGGGTCAGAATGAACAGGCTTTTTGCGGTTCATGGAAGCGATCTTAATTCAGAAAATATCCTTGAGCATCTGACACGTCGGGCTGCCGAGGCCAACGGAACCAGATCGTGGAGACGGGAGCATGGGGCCACTCCGATACAGGCACGAAGGATGGTTGGCCGGCTTCGGTCAAAGCGTGAAAAACCGATCTCTACTGAAGAGGTACGAAGGGAAGACACGCAGGAAGAATTTAACCCTGAAGGGCAACTCGTTTTTTCACCCTCAGGACACCTCTGGAAGAAAAAAGTCTGGGTTGGTTTGTTCCATGCCGCCCAACTTCCAGGAGCTTTGACCGCGACCCCCCGAGGAAGGCGATATCACCGGATGATGGAAGAGGCGCTTAGAACTTATTTGGGAACATAACCCATCTCCAGTGTTGCAGCGACGGAGGCGATTCGAGCGACCAGATCGCAAACGGTGAAGAGGTCCTCCGCATGATCGGTCTGGTGATAACAAACGCAGGAAAACCGCATGCCGGGGGCGTTCAGGTTTTGACGTTCGTTCCTTTCATCATGATAGCGGAAAAAGGTCCCAACAGGCGTCCCACCGACCAAATAGACGACCGGTTCCAGAGGCTTCCCCTCATAGAGATCGATCGTTTGCAGCCCCTCCTGGAACAGCAGTTCCGTCACCGGTCGACCCCCTTTCGCATACTCGATCTTTTTCCGGAGGCGGCTTGAGAGTTGGAGCAGCTCGGCACCGGAATCGATCGGCAGGACCCCCAAGCCATAGGTGCCGGAGTTGTTCTTCACGAAGAGATACGGCTCCTGTCGAATCCCATACTGCTGGTACTTTATTCTAATCTCCCGGAGTAATTGATCTGCCGACTGCTGGAGTCGATCGAGACAGGTCGTACTTCCCAGGTCAATCGCACTCTCGACGGTCGAGAGCGGAGTTAGAAGCCAGGGGTCAATTTCCAAGAGAGCTGCAACCTCACGGATCAGATCCCCATAAATCTGAAAATGGATGCTTTTCCTTCGTGAATGCCAACCAAGGAGCGGAGAGGGGATGACAGGGATCGAAAGCGCCTTCAACTCCTCCGGGTAGCCGGAAGAGAGGTCATTATTCATCAGGATCAGATCCGCCCTCCTTAATTCAAGCCCGACCGTTGTCTCAAAACCGGCCGCGGAAAGGATCCGAACCAGCGCCTTCAGATTTTCCTGATAAAATTCATTCCGCGTGTGGGCCTCGGGATAAATATGGATATGTTTGATCTCGGGATGATATTTTTCAAAATAACGGGCAAACGCCTTCGAGGCATTCTCAGAAAACGTCTCACAGAGATTGTTAAAACCGGCCGGGTAAATGTTTGTATCGACTACGGAAATCTTGAAGCCTGCATTGCGGATATCGGTCGAGAGGGTCACGGGAGGGGGGGCAACCCCTTGGCGTCCTTGTATCCACTCCTCAAGTTCTGGGCCCTTTGTCCTTATCTTGGCAACAATTTCCTTGATCACGGAATAAAACTAAACACCCCTTCTGATTTCTGCAACCCGATTTTTGATTTTGTTTGATTGACTTATCGATGACGAATTCCTTACCCTCCATGCGCGATGTCTGATTTCGTCCACCTCCATCTTCACACCCAATACAGCCTCCTCGACGGGGCGATTACGATCGATGACCTCTGCGAGAGGGCCCGCGAGTTTCGGATGCCGGCGGTTGCGATGACCGATCACGGAAATCTTTACGGCGCGATTGAATTTTATCAGAAGGCGACGAAGGCAGGGATCAAGCCGATCATCGGGTGTGAGGTCTATATCCAGTCCCATGGCAGTCGTTTTGAGAAAAAGGTCCGGCGGGGGTATGAGCCTTACCACCATCTGACGCTCCTCGCGATCGATCGGGAAGGGTATCAGAACCTGATAAAACTGGTCTCGCTCGCCCACCTCGAGGGGTTTTATTACAAACCGAGGATTGATAAGGAGCTTCTGAAGGCCCATGGAGAGGGGCTTATTGCCCTTTCCGGGTGTCTCGCGAGTGAGATGGCCGAGGCGGCATTGGAAGGTGGGGTAGGGGGCGCCTCGCAGGTTGCCGAGGAGTTCCAATCCATTTTTGGAGACCGGTTTTATCTCGAAATTCAGGAAAATGGGCTCGCCCCTCAAAACCAGCACAACGCTATTTTGAAGGAACTCTCCCAAAAACTCTCTCTTCCGCTCGTCGCGACGAACGATTGCCACTACCTGCGTCGTGAAAATTCTACGGCGCATGAAGCGCTCCTCTGTATCCAGACCGGCAAAACACTCCTCGATGACGACCGGATGAAGTTTGGAACAGATGCCTTTTATCTGCGTTCTGCTGAGGAGATGCAGGAACTTTTCAAAAACCTTCCCCAGGCGTTGGAATCAACCCTTGAGATTGCCAAACGGTGTCACCTGGAACTCGATTTCAAAAACTACCACTTCCCGAAATTTCAAACACCAGAGGGGAAGGGTCTCGATGACTACCTCGAAGAAAAGGCGTGGGAAGGTTTTGAAAAGAGATGGTCTCAAATTCAACGCCGCTTCGCGCCTGAGGAGGTTGAAGCGCAGCAGAAGAGGTACGAAGAGCGCCTCAGGCAGGAACTCACGATGATCAAGAAGACCGGATTCGCCGGCTATTTTCTGATCGTCGCCGACTTTATCGAATATGCGAAGGGTCAAAAGATTCCTGTGGGGCCGGGACGAGGATCGGCAGCAGGGAGTCTTGTTGTCTATTGTCTCAACATCACAGATCTCGATCCGATGCCGTACAATTTGCTCTTCGAGCGGTTTATCAATCCGGAACGAATCAGCATGCCGGACATGGATATCGACTTTTGCATGGATCGACGGGACGAGGTGATCCACTACGTGCAGAAGAAGTATGGAAATGTGGCCCAGATCATCACATTCGGAAAGATGAAGGCGAAGGCGGTCGTGCGGGATGTCGGGCGGGTTTTCAACATGCCGTATGCCGATGTCGATCGGATAGCGAAGATGATCCCGAACACGCTGAATATCACCTTGAAAGAGGCGTTTCGTCTGGAACCGCAGCTCAAAGAGTTGACAGAAAAAGATCCCCAGGTGGGGAAGCTGATGTCGATCGCTGAATCACTCGAGGGGCTCAATCGCCATGCCTCAACCCATGCGGCGGGGGTGGTGATCTCAGATCGTCCTCTTGTCGATTTTTTGCCGCTCGCGGTCGGTCAAAAGGGTGAGACGATCACTCAATATGACATGAAATCGGTCGAGGAGGTGGGGCTGATCAAGTTCGACTTTCTCGGACTGAAAACATTGACCGTTATTGACCATGCCTTGAAGATTATTCGCCGGACCCGTCAACAAGAGATCGCCATTTCAGAAATCTCTCCGGATGATCCACTCGTCTATCGGTTGCTCTCGCAAGGGAGTACCATGGGGATCTTCCAGCTTGAGTCGACCGGGATGCGGGAATTGATCGTCAAATTAAAACCGACCCATTTCCCCGATCTGATCGCCCTCGTTGCGCTCTATCGGCCCGGTCCCCTGGGTAGCGGGATGGTCGACGACTTTATCAATCGAAAACATGGACGCGTCGCCGTGACCTATCCTCTTCCGGAGTTAGAGCCGATCCTTAAAGAGACCTATGGTGTCATTGTTTATCAGGAACAGGTCATGCAATGCGCGTCGTTACTCGGAAATTTCTCCCTCGGTGATGCCGATATCCTTCGTCGCGCAATGGGAAAAAAGAAACAGGAGGAGATGGCCCAGCAAAAAGACAAATTCATTCAGGGATCTCTCAAAAACAAGATTCAGACAAAAAAAGCGGAAAAGATCTTCGACCTCATGGCGAAGTTTGCTGAGTATGGGTTCAACAAAAGTCATAGTGCCGCCTATGCCTTTATTTCCTATCAGACCGCCTATCTGAAGACGCATTTTCCGGTTGAATACATGGCCTCTCTCTTGACCCATGAAATGGGGAATACCGACAAGGTCACGATTTATCTTGCCGAATGTCGCGATATGGGGATTTCAATTCTTCCCCCCGATATCAATGAGAGTTTTACTGACTTTTCTGTCGTTGGAGAGAAAGAGATCCGTTTCGGTCTTGCTGCGGTCAAAAATGTGGGTGAAGCGGCGATCGAATCGATCCTTGAGGCGAGGAAGAGGGAAGGGCGCTTCCGATCTTTCATCCATTTTTGTGAGGGCGTTGATCTGCGAAAGGTGAATCGCCGCGTTATCGAAGGGCTTATCAAATGTGGCGCCTTTGATTCGATCGGTATCCGTCGTTCTCAGGCGATGACTGTTCTGGATCAGGCGCTGGAACGGGGCGGGCGTGTTCATCGGGAAAGGGCCAGTGGGCAGTCAGCCCTTTTCAATACCCTTGAAGAGGCGTTTCCGATTCCCGATCTTCCGGAATGGGAGTCAAAAAAGAAGCTCTCGGATGAAAAAGAAACGCTCGGGTTTTTTATTACCGGACATCCCTTGAATGAACACGAGGAAGTCCTTAAAAAAAGAGTCAGTGCGGACAGTCGCTCCCTGCCGGAGCTTCCGGACGGGAAGGAGGTTCTTTTAGGGGGTATTGTTTCCGGTTTAAAGGAAATCCGGACGCGCAGTGGGGAGCTCATGGCCTTTGTGACTCTTGAGGATCTCAGAGGAACCGTAGAGATTGTGGTCTTCTCGGATCTCTACAAAAGGTCCGCATCTTATTTAAAAGATCAGGAGCCGATCCTTATCCGCGGGAATACCGATGTCGGTGAGGAAACGGTCAAGATTATTGCCAAAGAAATCACCCTGTTACGTCTGCGTCCTTCCACGGCAGAACCTGAGCAAAAAGAGGTCCATGTCCGACTCTCCACTGAAAAAATTACGCGGGAACAACTCGAAAGGCTCAAGGAGGTCTTGGGACAGCATCGGGGGAAGTCGCCAGCATTTATCCACTTGAAGGAAGAAAAAAAAGGTGAGACAATTTTATCATTGCCGGAAGGGTTGACGGTAAGACCCTCGCCGGAACTTGTCACGGAGGTGGATAAACTCTTTGGAGCTTCAGTTACGACCTTGCAGTAACCTTGTTGAAAAGGCCCTCCTTGTCGGTCTTTTCCGAAACCGACGCGAAAAATTCGATCACGAAAATTCATTAGAAGAACTAAAACTTTTGGCCTTTTCCGCCGGGGCAGAGGTCATTCTTCAGAGATTATGCGAATTAAAGGAGTTTCATCCCGCCACCCTGATCGGTCGTGGGAAGGTTGATGAGCTTGCCTTGGAAGTCAAAGAGCTTGGCATTAACATCGTCATTTTTGATGAAGATCTCACGCCGACGCAAAATCGAAATCTTGAAGAGATGTTTGGATGCAAGGTCATTGACCGAACCGGTCTGATCCTGGACATCTTTGCCAGGCGTGCGCAGTCCCGAGAAGGTAAGATTCAGGTCGAACTGGCCCAGCTCAAATATCTTTTGCCAAGGTTGGCTGGCCATGGGCATGAGCTTTCGCGATTGGGAGGCGGTATCGGGACACGCGGACCTGGTGAAACACAGTTGGAAATGGATCAGCGGCGCGTTCGGAACAAAATAAGTCTCCTCACAGAGGATCTTGTTCGACTCCGAGCCCATCGGGAGATCCATAGACGAAAAAGGGAAGGGGTGCCGATCGCGACGGTTTCTATCGTTGGGTATACGAACGCCGGAAAATCAACCCTCATGAACCGTTTGACCGGCGCAGGGGTCCCTGTGGCCGATCAGCTTTTTATGACGCTGGATCCGACGGTCCGTCGCCTGAAGCTCCCATCGGGGAGAGAGATCCTTTTGGCGGATACCGTCGGTTTCGTCCGTAAACTTCCACACCAACTGATCGAGGCCTTCTATGCGACATTTGAGGAGGCGGGGGCCTCTGATCTGCTTCTTCATCTGATCGATGTGAGCCGCTCAGGGGCTGCTGAGCGGATTTCTGTCGTCGAAAATGTCCTTCGGGAGCTTCGGCTGGACGACAGGCCTCTTTTGCGTGTTTTTAACAAAACCGACCAGAATTCGATCCCGAGACCCGAAGGGGTTGAGCTAGTGCTAGGGGATCAATTCATCTCCGCCCTTCAGGGAGATGGTTTGGAGGCGTTATTAGAGGCTGTGGATGAAAAACTTGCCGAATCTTTTCAACGTGTCTCTTTCATGATTCCGCATGCCGATGGGGCTGTTCTGTCGCAGCTTTACAGTCATTCACGGGTTTTGGAAAGAACCGATGGGCGTGAGGGGGTCCTCCTTCAGGCGGAGGTCTCAGAAAAGTACTTCAATAAATTCAAAAAATTTCGTACCCTCCCTCGCTAATGAGGGAATTGATAAACCTCCCCAATCTTCTGACCGGATCTCGAGTCATTCTCGGAGGTGTCTTTCTCTTTTTTGTCCTGCAGGACGTTTGGCCGACCGCCTTCTGGATTTTCCTGGTTGCGGCAGCGACAGATCTGATCGACGGGGCAGTGGCGCGCCTTTTTGATCAAAAAACCCAAGCAGGGGCGATCCTGGATGGGGCAGCTGACAAAATTCTCATGTCCTTGGGCTTTGTTTCCCTGACAGCGAAGGGGTGGCTGCCTCTCTGGCTCACCGTTTTCGTCCTTTTGAAAGATCTTATGGTCACAGGCGGTATTGTTTATTTTCGAATAAAAAAAGTTGCTCTCACCTATCACGCCTCGATTCTTTCAAAATCAGCGACCTTTTTTCAGATCTTGACCCTCTCCTTCGCACTTTTGAACGCCTCTTTTGGGGTTGGGGATTTCGTTTATGGTTATGATCGCCTCCTGGCCGGGTTATTGACAGCGATGGCGACCATTCAATATTTTTATATGGGGTTAGGGATCCTCAGGGAGTCTCAATGCGCAAGGTGAAAATTATTGTCAGCGATTTTCATATCGGAAAAGGGGTTTTCCTGCCGAATGGAACCAGAAACCCTCTGGAGGATTTTTTTTATGACACAAAGTTTATTGAGTTTCTTCAATATCATCGGGCAGGGGAGTACGAAAATGCCGATGTCGAACTTATTTGTAACGGTGATTTTTTTAATCATCTTCAGCTTGATTATTACGAGAGGCATCCCGAGTGGATTTCGGAAAAGGTTGCGTTGTCGAGGACTGACGCAATCCTGAAGGGACATCCGGAGGTCTTCGCCGAAATGAAACGTTTTGCCGAAACCCCGAATCACCGGATTCTCTTCATGTTGGGAAACCATGATCCCGGTCTTCTCTTTCCCTCCATTGCGGAGAGGCTCAGAAAGGCGTTTGGAACCAATGTCTCCGTCAGGACGACGCCGTATCGCTTCGACGGAGTTCATGTCGAGCATGGAAACCAGTTTTTTGCCGACAACGCCTATAATACCGAACGGTTATTTTTAAAAAGGGATCTCCCGGAGCCGATTGTGAATCTCCCATGGGGAAGTTACTTCGTCATTCATTATCTCAATGAAGTCAGGAGAGAGCGCCCCTATTTTCACAAAGTTTATCCCTTCAAATACTATCTCCGCTGGGCCTTGATCCACGATACCGTTTTCGCCTTGAAATCGATCTTCCGGATCCTCTTTTATTTCTGCCGGCTTCGTTTCACAAAAGACCCGCATCGGCGCTCCTCTTTTGTGCGCACGATCCAGATCATCAAGGAGGTAGGGTTATCTCCACGTCTCGATCTTGAGGCGAAGAAGATCCTCTTAACCGAGCGAGAGGCCCATGTTGTCATCTTCGGCCATAGCCACCACGCGGTGATGCGGCAGTTTGCCCCGGGAAAGGTCTATCTAAATACCGGCGTCTGGAATGAACAGCTCTCACTCGAGATGTCGGATCCCGGCAAGGTGGTCCGGCTGACCTATGGTCAGCTTGATTACGATGAACATGGCGTTCCCCATCCGTCTTTGAAGGAGTGGAAGGGGAGTCATCGGATTATCGAGGAGGTGATTGGATAAATGGTCAACCCAGTGACACCCCGTTGCCAAGAGATCTTTGAAGAGATTCAGTTTTGTTTCGTCGCTCCTCAAGAGCCGGAGAGGGAAACTGCTTATCTGCACTTTCCGGGATCCGTAAGACATTTATCGGAAGACATTAAGATCCACCTCCCCACCTGCACCGTCGAAGAGAGGCTTCGCCTCTATCCGGCTCTCGAGAAACTTTTTTGTCGGCCGGAAAATCCAAAAGAAGTCTGTCGTGAATTTGCACAGGCCTCTACAGACCCCTCCAATCCAATCTCATCCCTTCACAAAGAATGGGCATCAAGACAGGGAGTTTCTTCATTCAGAAGTCTGTTTCATCACTCAGAGCTGTTCCTCGGGCTGGCAAGTACTCTTGTTGGATTCTGCTTTTTTCGATGGTGGAAGGGCATTGAGCCTTTTTCTTTCTTCGGTGGAATCATCGTGATGGGAGATGCTGGTTATAAGATACTGTTCTCTCCGGCAACGATCCATTCCGCGAAGCCTTCTCAATCCGAAGACGAAGATTCTCGAGATAGATCGAGGCAAAGACAAAGACCCGATCGGAATTTCCACTATCTACCCGGCATCATCGGAGTCGCCTTGTTAGGATTTGGGGTCTTTGCGTTACGAAGGCGATGGATCGTCCCTTCCGTGATTAGTTTGGTTGTCTCCCCAGCCCTTATCTCGCTCACATTTCAGGATTAAACCGTCCGATTTTCGGACGGTCCGTCCGGAAATCAAACGTTTTCTTCTCTCAAAACCCTGTTTTAACGGCCTTTTGGGTTGGCACGTCGTTTGTATATATCCCCAAGAAAAGGAGCAACCAAACCGGTCTTGTTCACGAGAATAAACCGTGCCATTTATGCCCAAGAACCTCTGCAGATTCCTTACCCCACTGCTCCTTGTCTTTATCCTTCCTGGAGGTCTCTTCACCGGCTGTGGCAGCTCCTCCGGCAGTTCCGGTTCTTCTCCATCCGATGGTTTTGCGATGCCGCAGGCGTTGTCGATGCTGGATGAGCTGGGGATCGGGTATAGCTGTCATGCCCTCGTCTCGACGAAACCGGATAAAAAATACCCGCTGACAATCGATCAGACCGTTCGTCGTTGTCGTGGGGAGGTGACGGTCAAGACCGGTTCGACATTTGATGTGACGGTTGTTTTTGAAGCGGGAGACCCGATCTCAGAAGAGACGGTCGAGGTGGCGCGGTTTACAAAGACAGGACTGGTCGCCGTCGGATCCAGCATGTCGGTCACCTACGATGAGGAAGAGGCGGTCTATGACCCGACTCCCGGACAGGTCTCCTCACTCAATCTGGACGGAGATCAATGGTCGAACTTCGATGAACTGGTCTATGGGAGTGACCCGACTGATCTCACGAGTCTCCCCTCGGGTCCTCGAGCCTCCGCCTCCCGGAAGGATATCCTGACCCAGAACGATGTCTCGCTTCCGGAGGGGATCAGTATCACGGAGGCGTTCAGTGGAGAGGCGGAGCTCAAATTAAAACTGTTCTCCCCGAAGCCGATCACAGGGGTCAAAATAGTTGATCCTGACTTTGGGGTAACCATCACGGAGATCGCTGCCAAGGAATATTCGATTATCATCAATACTGCAGAGCATCTGATCTCTGCGAACGTTCAGACCATCACCCTCACACTCGAGATCACCGATTCCTATTTTACGGTACAACGCTCATTCAGCTTCTCGGTCTATAACCCGCTCGATCGGACCGCCCCGGCGAAGGTAATGATCGGTCTTGCGAAGGATCAGCTGATCCGGGATCGTCTGACATTT